>JAIYAI010000254.1 GCA_027489135.1 Acetobacteraceae bacterium | reverse complement strand
GTCGCGGCATCGAGCCGCGTCGACTCCGCAGGGCCGTCCAGGGGCGCCTTGAGCATGGCCGCCACGCGCTGCAGGGCCGCAGCACCGCGCCTCTGCTGCGCCGCGAGTCCACGCTGCCGCGCCGCCCAGGCAAGCCCGCGCTGCCGGTGCGTCTCGCCCGCACCTGGCCGGCCGCAGTCGAGCTCATGCAGCGCCCCGTCGGAGTCGAAGCCGACGGCGGAGCGTTCCAGCGCCGCGGCGCCGGCGCGCAGCGCGGCGGCGATGGCGGGCTCGGCGGCCGGCGTCATCGCCCAGGCGGTGATCGCCGCGGCCACCTGCCCCGCCCTGCCGCCCGGCTGCAGCCGGCCGCCATCCACCCCCGGCACAGGCACGCGGCTCCAGGACCCGCCGTCGGTGGCCCGCCACTCCAGCCCCACCAGCTCGGCCTCGAGGATGCCGCCGCCTTCGGGATCGACCTGCAGCAGCAGCGCGCCGCGCAGCGCATGGCGCCGCCCCGGCAGGGCGCGGGCATCGACCAGAACCCCGATGCGCAGCGCCAGCCGCGTGGGGTCCGCGCCGGGGCGCAGCTCCGCCCGCAGCAGCAGCAGCGGCAGCGGCGGTGGGCCGGCGGCGACGGCAAGGTTGCCGCCGGAGAGCGCCTCAGCGCGGGCCGCCTCGATCAGCGGGTGGCGCAGCGCATGCGCCGGCATGCCGGGACGCGCCTCGCGCGCCGGGTTGGCTTTCGGGGTCATGGCAGTCCTTTCCGGGGCGCCGCGTCGGGCGCCGTCGGGGGCATTCAAGCCGAAGGACCGCGCCGGGCGTGACGCATCAGGCTGCAGGCGCGGTATCGATACCGTGCAGCTTCCCCTGGCGGGCGGGTCAGCCCGCAGCAACGCGGATGATCGTCTCCGCCACCAGGTCGCGCAGCCAGCGATGGCCCTCGTCGGCGCGCCGCGTCTCGTGCCAGACGAGCTGGATCGGCACCGTCAGGGCGGAGGCCGGGTGCGGGATCACCTGCAGGCCGGAGGCCGCGATGGCGCGCGGGATCATGCTGCGCGGCAGGAAGCCCAGCATGTCGGTGTGCCCGACCACATAGGGGATCTCGAGGTATTCGCTGACCAGCAGCGGCGGGTCGAGCATCGCCTGCGGCACCACCTGCGCGATCGCCTCCAGTGCCGGCGGGCGCGGGCCGGGGCGCGCATGGGTGCGCACGAACTCCTCCGCCGCGATCGCCGGCGGCTTGCTCTTCGGGCCGATGCGCGGATGGCCCGCGCGCGCGATCAGCACCAGCGTCTCCTCCAGCAACTTGCGCAGCACGAAGCGGTCGTCGGCGGGGAGCATCCAGTCCACCGCGACGTCGAGCTCGCCGCCGCGCATGCGGTCGAAGGGGTCGATCGGCAGGGTGCGCGTGTCGAACCGCAGCCCGACGCCGGGCGCGATCGCCGCCGCCGCCTCGCGCACCGCCAGCGCCCAGATCGGGCCGAGGGGATGCGGGATCGCCACCTCGAAGCGGCGGGTGGAGGTGGCGGGGTCGAAGCCCTGGGCTTCGGCGACGGCGCGGCGGGTGATGTCGAGCGCGCGGCGGATCTCGGGGTAGATGCGCTGCGCCACGGGGGTCGGGGTGATGCCCTGACCGACGCGCACGAAGAGGTCGTCGCGGCAATGGTCGCGGAGGCGGCCGAGGGCGTGGCTGGTGGCGGACTGGCTGAGCGCCAGCCGGTCCGCGGCGCGGACGATCGACCCCGCCTCGAAGACGGCTTCGAAGACCAGCAGGAGGTTGAGGTCGAGACTGCGGAGATTGGCCATCGCAACGCCGTGTATAGAACGGCGCCGGACCGGTGACGACCGCGCCGCCTACCCCGCCTCGGCCAGAGCGCGGGCGGCGCCGGGGTGGATCATTGCCGCGGAGGGGGCGGCGTCGCGCAGCGCCGCCGGCGTCGTCTCCGCGGCCTGGGGCAGGCGTCGGGCGAGATCCGGCGCGACGCGCCAGAGCGCGCGGGCCAGGCGATGGCCGGTTTCCTCCGGCAGGCCGGGGCGGGCCAGGAGGTAGACCCAGGGGCCGATCGAGGCGATCGGCGCCGCCTGGCCCGGATAGCTGCCGGCGGGCAGCGCCATCGGCCGCAAGCCGGGATGCGCCGCGGTGATGCGCGCGCGCTGCGCCGCATCCGGGGCGAGGAAGCGGGCGCCGCCGGGCGCCGCGGCCACGGCGGTGAAGGCGGGCCAGCCGGCCCCGCCGCCCCAGATCGCCGCGACCCGACCCTCCAGCAGCAGCGGCGGCGCATCGGCCATGCGGCCGACGAAGGACGGCACGAAGTCGGATTCGATATCGAGGCCGAGCGCGCCCATCGCCTGGCGCGCCGCGACGACGAAATTCGAGGCCCGGGCGCCCCAGAGCACGGGCCGGCCGCGCAGCGCCAGGATGTCCTGCAACGGGGAATCGCCGCGCACGGCGAAGAGCAGCGGCGTGCCGTAGAGCGCGGCTAGGATGCGCGGCGCATCCGGCCCGGCGAGCGCGGCGGTGGCGATCTCCCCCGCCACCAGCGCGAGATCCGTGGCGCCGGTGCGCAGCAGCGCGACATTCTCGGTGCTGCCCTCGGTCAGGCGGGGTGTCAGCGGCAGGGTGGGCTCCGCCGCGGCCAGCGCCTCCGCCAGCGCCGCGCCGAAGGTGGCGAGGCCGCCGCCGGCGGTGGAGGTGGCGAGGCCGAGCGGCGCCGAGGCCCGCGCGGGACGCAAGACGGGCACCAGGGCGGGCAGCAGCGCGGCGAGCGCGCGGCGCGGCATCATCGCGGCGGGTCCCGATCGTCGCGGTCGCGCCGCCGGCCGCGGCCCCGACCCTGCCACAGCCCGCGCGCCAGCATGATCACCATGACCACGCTGAAGAGGACGGTCAGCGCCGTCACCCAGTCTGGCCTCGTCGCGTCCAGCATGCATCCCTCCGCGCGGTGCCCGTCGCATGTTCGGTTCCGGCGCGCACTGCGCAAGGGGTGGGCGTTCGCGGTCGCGGCGTCGCAGAAGACGGCTTGGCAGTCCCCGCGGAGTGGTCTGCAATCCGGTGCGGGGGCGTCGCGGCAGGTCCGCGGGCGCGCCGACCGCGCAGAGGCCGCCCATGCCGCATCCCGATCCACGCTTCACCGGCCGCATCGGCCTGGTCACCGGCGCCGGCTCCGGCCTCGGCCGCGACGTCGCCGCGGCGCTGAGCGCCGAGGGCGCGCGCCTCGTGCTATTCGACCGCGACGCGGCGGGGCTGGCCGAGACCGCCGCCGCCTGCCCCGGCGCGGTGACCGTCACGGGCGACGTCGCCGTCGCGGCCGACATCCACCGCGCCGCGCAGGCCGCCGCCGCGCTCGGGCCGGTGACGCTACTGGTGACGGCGGCCGGCATCCTCGGCCCCACCGCGCCGCTGCCGCAGGTGGAGGAGGCGGACTGGGACCGGTTGTTCGCCACCAATGTGAAGGGCACCTGGCTCGCGCTGAAATACGCCCTGCCGCTGATGGAGGCGGCCGGTGGCGGCGCGGTGGTGACCTTCGCCTCCGGCGCCGGCCTTGCCGGCAACGTCACCTTCCCCGCCTACTCCGCCAGCAAGGGCGCGGTGGTGCTGATGACGAAGAGCGTGGCGCTGGGCCATGTCGGCCAGGGCATCCGCGCCAACACCGTCTGCCCGGGGCCGATCGAGACGCCGATGCTGGCGCTGACCTTCGCCTCCGCCGGCAACATGGCAGCGGAGCGCGAGGCCGCCTTCCGCGCCCGCAACCCGATGGGCCGCTTCGGCAGGCCGTCCGAGATCACCGCCGCCGTGCTGTTTCTGCTGAGCGACGCCGCCGCCTACATCAACGGCGTCGCGCTGCCGATCGACGGCGGCAAGCAGGCCGGCTGACCCCTATCCTCGAAGGAGAACGCGCATGCTGATGTCCCGCCGTGCCGCGCTCGGCACCGCTCTGGCCACCGCCACGCTCGGCCGCGGCGTCTCCGCGCAGACCGGACGCGAACGTCCCTTCCGCTTCGTCGTGAATGTCGGCCTTCAGGTGCTGGACCCGATCGCCGGCGCGTCCTTCGTGACGCGGAATTTCGGCTACGTCGTCTTCGACACGCTGGTCGGCATGGACATGCAGGGCCGCTACCGACCGCAGATGCTGCAGGGCTGGGAGGTCAGCGCCGACCGCCTGACCTGGGACTTCAAGCTGCGCCCCGGCCTGATGTTCCACGACGGCAACCCGGTGACGTCGGAGGACGTGGTGGCCTCGATCAAGCGCTGGGGCGCGCGGGATTCGATCGGCCGGCGGCTGATGGCGGCGACCGCCGAACTCACCACGAAGGGCGCGGACGGCTTCCAGATCAAGCTGGCACGCCCCTTCGGCGGCGTGATCGAGGCGCTGGGCAAGCCCTCCAACCACATCTGCGTCATCATGCCGGCGCGCATCGCGAGCGCGACGCCGCCGACCCAGGCGGTGCGCGAGATCGTCGGCAGCGGCCCCTTCGTGTTCCTGCGCGACGAGTGGATCCCGGGCGAGCGCACCTTCTACCGCAGGAACGAGCGCTACGTGCCGCGCGACGAGGCAGCGGACGGGTTGGCGGGCGGCAAGGTGCCGAAATTCGACCGCGTCGAGATGATCACCATGCCCGACATCGCCATGCGCGCCAGCGCGCTGCAGCAGGGCGAGGTCGACTACCTGGAATACGCGCCGATCGACAACCTCCGGCGCCTGCAGGCGAACCGGAACATCGTGATCTCCCAGGCCGGCGGCCAGGCGGCGATGATGTACGGCGTCTCCATCAACTTCAACCAGCCGCCCTTCGACAACGTCCTCGTCCGCCGCGCCCTGCAGCAATGCCTGGACCGCGAGGAGATCCTGGCCGGCACCGGCTTCGGCGATGTCGGCCGGCCCGACTGCGCCTCCATGCTGATGTGCGGCACACCCTTCGAGAGCAGCTTCGGCTCCGAGCCCATCGCCAAGCCGAGCATCGACAAGGCGAAGGAGCTTCTGAAGCAGGCCGGCTACACCAACGAGCGTGTGGTGCTGATGCACCCGATCGATTCCGCGCTGCTGAACCCTTTCGGCCTGGTGCTGATCGACCGCATGAAGCGCGCGGGGTTCAACCTCGACGTGCAGGGCTCGGACTGGTCGTCGATCGCGCAGCGCTGGGTGCAGAAGAACCCGCTCGACCGCGGCGGCTGGTCCGTGGTGCCGGTGGTCTATACCGGCTTCGACATGGCCGACCCGCTGGCCAATCTCGGCATGGGCTACAACTGCAGCGGCAACCAGCCCTGGGGCTATTGCGAGGCGGCGATGACCCCGCTGATCGAGGCCTTCGAGGCGGAGAGCGATCCCGCCAAGCGCAAGGCGCTGGCCGCGCAGCTCAACAAGGTGGCGATCGAGCAGGCGACCTTCCCAATCGCCGGGCAGTTCCGCGCGCCGGCTGCCTGGCGGGTGGAGCTGCGCGGCGTGATCGACTTCGGCTTCCCGGTGGTGTGGAACATCGAGCGCGGCGGACGGTAGCGCCGCCCCGCCCGAGGGTCAGGGAAACACCCGCGGCAGGCTGGTGCCCATCGCGCTGGCCAGCACCTCGCCCCCCATCACCACACGCGATCCCTGCGGCCATACATCCTTGTGCCGCGCCATCATGGCGACGACCTGCGCATGCGCCGCCGTCGCCGTGCTGCGGTTAGTGAAGACGGAGACGGCGACGGCCCGGTCCTCCCGCGTCGCGTCGCGGCCGGTGTAGAGGCGGCGGAAGCCGGGCTGCTCCAGCGTAAGCGGCACGAGTTCCTCCTGCACGCGCGGCATAATCTCGGCCGTGGTGGCGAGCCCCTCCGTCGCGCGCACCAGCAGGTAGCCGTCGCTGCCCGGCCGGTCGCCGCCCAGGAAGACGCGGACATCGGCCGTGGTCACCTCGGGCGGCGCCGTCATCAGGTCGGTCAGCGAGGCCTGCACCCAGCCCATCACCCGCGCATTGGCCGCCTGCATCGCCGCGGCATCGTCGAAGACCGAGACCGAGAAGACCCCGCCCCCGCCATCGAGTCGGGCGATGTGATAGGCGCGGAAGCCCGGTTCCTCCCGCAGGCTCGGCAGCAGGCCGCTGCGCACGCGGGCGCCGAGCGCCTCCGGCGGGCCGGTGCCGGTGTAGCGGCGGATGGTCAGGTGCCAGTACTCGCCGGGCATGCATGCTCTCCCTGCTTGCCATCGGCCCCCGCAGGGCGATGGGTGCGCAGGGGAACACATCGCGGGGGGAAAAGGCCAGTGTCATGCGCGGGGGGAGCCCGGCCGCTCCGCAGATTCATCGAGGAAGCCTGGTGCCCGCCGCCGGACTCGAACCGGCACGCCCTTGCGGACTGCAGATTTTAAGTCTGCTGCGTCTACCATTCCGCCAGGCGGGCTCAAGCTTGTCGCGCGGCGACGGTAGCCGCCACACCAACCCCCTTAGAGCCCCCGATCGCGCGCGCAAGGTGCCGCGGGCGATGACGGGGTGGCGCGCGCGACGGGCGTGGGGCCTATTTCCCCTCGCGCACGATCCTGCGGCAATGCTCCAGCGCCGCCTCGATCAGGTTGTCGCTCGCTTCGGGCGTGCGGAAGGCGGCATGCGGCGCCAGCGTCGTGTTGGGGATGCCCGTCAGCGGGTGGCCCGCCGGCAGTGGCTCCACACCATACACATCCAGCGCGGCGTGGCCGATCTGCCCGGTCTTCAGCG
>JAIYAI010000184.1 GCA_027489135.1 Acetobacteraceae bacterium | reverse complement strand
GAGGCGTTCTCCCCGTTCACCACGACGAGGTCGAGGCGGAGGCGCTGGCGCAATTCGGGCAGCTTCGCGGTAACGGCGTCCCGTCCGGAGCGGCCGACGACGTCGCCGAGGAAGAGGATATGCAAGGGCGTGGACGACTCCGCGCCCGGGAGGGGGAGACCGGGCCGGCGGCCTTATCCCGCTGCCCCTCCCGCTTGTCCAATGGACGCGCGCACGAGGCCGCGGTCGGTGGCGATGGTCGGCAACGGTACGTCCTCGGGGCCGGCGGGAACCTCGGCCATCTCCTGGGCGGCGAAGGCGACGCCGATGCGGGCGGCGTTGGGCAGCGTGGCGAGGGTCCGGTCGTAGTAGCCGGCGCCATAGCCGAGGCGGCGGCCCGCCCGGTCGAAGGCGAGCAGCGGCACGAGCAGGGCGTCCGGGACGACCTCGGCCGCCTCGGCCGGTGGCTGGCGCGTGCCGAAGGGCCCGGCGGCGAGCGGCGCGCCGAAGCGCCAGGCGCGGAAGCGCAGCGGATTGCCCCGCTTCGGCGTGACCGGCAGCGCCAGCGCATGGCCGGCGGCTTCCAGGGCCTGCATCAGGGGGCGGATGTCGATCTCGGTGGCCATGGGCCAGAAGCCGGCGATGGTCGCGGCCCGCGGCGGCAGCAGGCCCGAATTCATCACCGTATCGCGGAGCCGCTCCGCCGCGCCGGCGGGATCGACCGCGGCGCGCGCGGCCAGCGCCGCCTGACGCGCAGCCGCCTTGCGCTCGGCCAGCAGCACCGGGCACCAGTCGGTCACGGTGTCGGGAGTATCGGTCATGGGCCGGGAAATCCGTGCGGAGCCACCCTGGCCGTTGGCGAACCATCCTCCCAAGGCCTGCTAATGCAGGTGGGCACCAGATATCCGGACCAGGATCCGGACAGCGCCAGCTCCCAGGAGGTGCTTATTGGCCCCGGGGATGAAAAACCTCACGCACCGGGCAGCCCCGCCCACACAAGATAGGCCCGGCGCGGCATGGATACCAGGGCCTCGGGGCGGCGGAGTCAGGCGCGGGCGACGCTTTCCGCCAGCGTCTCGATCCGCTCGGCAATGCGCGCCAAGCGCTCGGCGAGCTTCGGATCGGTGGGCGCCGCGGCAGGTGCCGCGACCGGGGCGCCGGCGCGGAGCTTCGCGTTCTCGTCCTTCAGGTCGCCGGCCTCGTCGGCCAGCAGCAGCGCGACATGCAGCAGCATCCGCGATTCCGAGAACTGCCCGCCCATCGAGCGGATGACGCGGACCTTCTCCTCGATCTGCGCGACGAGATTCAGCACGTGCTGCTCCTCGCCATCCTTGCAGCCGATGGTGTGGCCGTAGCCGTTGACCCGGACGGTGACCTGACCCAAGCGATGCTTCCCCGTTCCCGCCTCTACTCGTCCTCGGCCCGACGCAGTTCCTCGGCGAGGGCGCCGCGCAGCCGGGTGATGGTCTGGTCGAGCCTGGCCGCGAGCGCCGCGACCTCGGCCCGGGGCACGCCCTCGACATCGGAGTCGGCCTCCGCACGCCGCTGCAGCGCCGGGCCGAGCACATCGGCCAGGCGCTCCACCGCCGCTTCCAGCCGTGCCGCGGCCACGCCCAGGGGATCCGCGCCGTGCTCGCTCATGCCGCTCCGCGTGAGGTTGGGCGGGACTCCAATGATGTCCCGGCCTTTCTTGAGCCTTGGCATGCAGGCCCAGGCCGGTCAACGGTTGCGCGCATGGACGAGGGTGCGATGCGGAACCGGCCGGCGGTGGTGGTGCATGGCGCGGCGCAGGCGATCGCCGCACTGCGCCATGCGGGGCCACGCGGTGTGTGGCTGCTCTCGGCGCCCGGCGCGGCAGGGTCGATGGGCGCGGCCTGGTTCCTCGCCCTGGTGCGCCACGCCGCGGCGGCGGTGCCGGAGCCGCCGCCGCATGCGGCCGTGCTCGATTGCGCGGATGCGCCGGGGCATGCACTGGCGGCGTTGCGCGCGGGGCTGCGCGCGATCGTGCTCGACCCGCGCTGCCCGGCCTTGGCGGTGGTGGAGGGTGCGGCGGCGGAGGCCGGTGCGGTCGTGCTGCCTGCGCGCCCGCCGGCGCTCGACCTCGCCGGGCTCGATCTCCGCCACGCCAGGGGATCCGCGCGGCTCGGGGCCTGGCTGCGGGGTGACCCCGGCATAACCGGCGGATGACAGCCCCGCCCCCCTCCGCTAAACCCGCGCGCGATGCGGGGGGCGCAACGCCGTGCCACGCCGCTCGCTTGCCCTCCGTCGGCGCGGGACGGCCAAGCGGCACATCACCCGGCCGCGTCCGATACAAGCAGAGGAGGCGCGCATGCAGCTCACCCCCAAGGTCAAGGAAATCCTCTCCTGGTACGAGAGCGACAATCCCGGCACCAAGGCGAACCTCGCCCGCATCCTGATGGAGGGAAAGCTCGGCGGCACCGGCCGCATGGTGATCCTGCCCGTCGACCAGGGCTTCGAGCACGGCCCGGCGCGCAGCTTCGCCCCGAACCCGGCGGCCTATGACCCGCGATACCATTTCGAGCTGGCGATCGAGGCCGGCCTCAACGCCTATGCCGCCCCGCTCGGCATGATCGAGGCCGGCGCGGCGAGCTTCGCCGGCGCCATCCCGACCATCCTGAAGGTCAACAGCTCGAACAGCCTGTCCACCACCAAGGACCAGGCGGTGACGGGCAGCGTCTCCGATGCGCTCCGCCTCGGCTGTTCGGCGATCGGGTTCACCATCTACCCGTCCTCCGAATACCAGTTCGAGATGATGGAGGAGCTGCGCGAACTGGCCGAGGAAGCCAAGGCCGCCGGCCTCGCCGTGGTGGTCTGGAGCTACCCGCGCGGCCCGATGCTGGACAAGACCGCGGAGACCGCGCTCGATATCTGCGCCTATGCCGCGCACATGGCGGCGCTGATCGGCGCGCACATCATCAAGGTGAAGCCGCCGACCAGCGCGATCAGCCTGGATGCGGCCAAGAAGACCTATGAGAAGCACCCGGTCGAGGTGAATGACCCCGCGAAGCGTATCGCCCATGTGGTGCAGGCCTGCTTCGGTGGTCGCCGCCTGGTTGTATTCTCCGGCGGCGAGGCGAAGGACGAGGGGGGCATCTTCGAGGAGGTGCGCGCCATCCATGCCGGCGGCGGCAACGGCAGCATCATCGGCCGCAACACCTTCCAGCGCCCGCGCGACAAGGCGCTGAAGCTGCTGTCCGACATCGTCGCGATCTACCAGGGCTGAACGCCAGCGGGGGGGGGGCTGCCCGGCGCATCCGGGCGGCCCCTGCAACTTTTGCGACGTCTCTTTCATGGTTCTTCTTCTCTGATTTCGCGTGATCCTGTAGGATCGGGTCCCGAAGCTTAGATCGGGTCTCATGATGCGCGGCGGTCTCGTCGTTTTCCTGGTAGGGATGCTGGCGGCGGGCGCTGGGCCGGCGGCAGCGCAGACACGCCAGGCGACCGCGCCGTCCCAACACCCTGCCGCGCCCGCACCCAGCCCTGCGCCGGCCCAGCCCTCCGGCACGCCCGAGGCTTCGCCGGCCCGGCCCTCCGACACCCCCGACGCTGCGCCTGCCCCGCCTTCCGGCGCGGCCGAGGCCGTGACACGCCCGGTCCCACCCCCGATGCCCGCCAAGGGCGGAGCGGTGGCCGCCCCCCCGGCGCAGCCCGCGCCGGACGCCCAGGCCCGGGCTCCCGGCGCCGAGGCGCCGGGTCCGGTGCCCCCGCAGGACCCCGGCCTCGCCGAGGATCGCCCGCCCTCCGAGGAACAACTCCCCGCGCCGCCCGCTGCCACAGCCCGCGCCGAACCGCGCCCGCCCGGTGCCCCGCGCAACGACTGCGCACCGCCGGAGGCGACCCTGCCCGCGGACCCGGAGACGCGGGAGCGCATCATCGCCGTGTGCACCGGCATCATCCGCTCCGGCCGGGCGCAGCCCGCGACGCTCGCGGCCGCCTACAACAACCGCGCCGCCGCGCGCCTGGCCGCCGGCGACCGCGCGGGCGCGAAGAACGACCTCGACGAGGCGGTCTTCCTGCAGCCGAATCTGGCGGCAGCCCGGTTCAACCGCGCCGTCCTGCTCACCGCCACCGGCGCCACCGCCGAGGCCGCGGCGGACCGCGCCGCCGCGGTGCGCCAGAACGCCGCGCTGGCCACCATCGTCCTCTCGGCCGCGACCCCGCTGCGCCTTGCGCCGATCAATGCCCTCGCGCCGGTGACCGGCGTTGCCCGGCCGCGCCCGACGCCGCAGGACAAGGATCCGGACACCAAGGCCGCCGAAGCCGCCGCGCCGCCGCGGGAGAACCTAGGCGCGCTGGCCGCGCCGCCCCGCCCATCCGGCACGGACATGGCGGCGGCCGCCGCAGTCTTCCAGCGCGGCTACCTCTCCCAACGCTCGGGCAACCCGGCCTCCGCCATGCAGGACTACACGGCCGCTGTGCGGATCGACCCCACGCTCAGCATGGCCTGGAACAACCGTGGCGTGCTGCGCTTGAACATGGGCGACCGGGACGGCGCGCGCGCCGATTTCGATGCGGCCGTGCGCACCGATGCGCGCAACGCGCGCGGCTGGAACAACCGCGGGCTGATGAACCTGCAGGATGGCCGCTACGCGGATGCGATCAACGACCTCACCGCGGCCCTGCGCAACGACCCGAACCTGGAGACCGCGGTGGTGAATCGCGGTGTCGCCCGCATGCTGATCGGCGACCCGCAGGGCGCGTTGAACGATTTCGACCGTGCCGCCCGCATGGACGACGCCTCTGCCCGCGCCTTCGCCGCGCGCGGCCTGTTGCGCGCGCATCTCGGCGACCTGCGCGGCGGGCAGGACGACCTGACGCGTGCAGAACGGCTGAACCCGTCCGTGGTACGGCAGATCGCGGTGCAGATGGGGCTGAAGGCGAACTGAGCTGTCGGCTGCGCCCCAGCGCTTCCCAAACCGCGCAGGCGGGGCGAAACAGGCGCATGGCCGACGCCCCCTGCCGACTGTACCTGATCACGCCGCCGGTCCTGCCGGACCCCGCCGCCTTCGCCGCAGGGCCGCTCGCCCGTGCGCTCGATGCCGGCGACGTCGGTGCGCTGCAGATCCGGCTGAAGGACCTCGCCGCGGATGGCCTCCGCCGCGCCATCGGCGCGATCCGCCCCGTGGCGCAGGCGCGCGGCGTCGCGGTGATCCTGAACGACGATGCCCGGCTGGCGGTGGAGACGGGTTGCGACGGCGCGCATCTCGGCCAGGGCGATGGCGACCACGCGGCGGGGCGGCGCATGCTGGGGACGGAGCGGACCCTCGGCATCACCTGCCACGACAGCCGGCACCTGGCGATGGAGGCGGGCGAGGTCGGCGCCGACTATGTCGCCTTCGGCGCCTTCTTCCCGACCGGGACGAAGGAGACGGTGCACCGGCCCGATCCCGAGATCCTGGCCTGGTGGTCCGAGATGTTCGAACTGCCCTGCGTCGCCATCGGCGGCATCACGGCGGCGAATTGCGGGCCGCTGGTGCGGGCGGGGGCGGATTTCCTGGCCGTGGTCGGCGCGGTGTGGAACCACCCCGAGGGGCCCGATGCGGGCGTCAGGGCGATGAACCGCGCCATCACCGAGGCATTGTCCGAATGATTCCGCAGCGTCCCGCCGACCTCGTCCCGGAACTTTCGGTGCGGGACCTGGCCACGAGCCTGGCCTTCTGGTGCGGGCCCTGCGGCTTCGAGTTGGTGTTCGACCGTCCGGAGGACGGCTTCGCCTGCATCCAACGTGGCACGGCGCGGGTGATGCTGGACCAGATCGGCATGGGGCGGGACTGGGCG
>JAIYAI010000652.1 GCA_027489135.1 Acetobacteraceae bacterium | reverse complement strand
TGCCCTACTGGGACGAGCGCTTCGCCGAGATGGCGAAGAACTACCCGGAGGTCACCACGGACCAGTTCCACATCGACATCCTCTGCGCGCATTTCGTGCAGCACCCGGACTGGTTCGACGTGGTGGTCGGCTCCAACCTCTTCGGCGATATCCTGTCGGATCTCGGCCCCGCCGTGGCTGGCAGCATCGGCATCGCGGCCAGCGCCAACATCAATCCGGAGAAGGCCTTCCCGTCGATGTTCGAGCCCGTGCACGGCTCGGCCCCCGACATCGCGGGCAAGTGGATCTGCAACCCGATCGGCCAGATCTGGTCCGGCGCCATGATGCTGGAGCACCTCGGCGAGAAGCAGGCCGCCGACGCCATCACCGACGCGATCGAGCGCATGCTGCGCGAGGGCGGCCCCCGCACGCGGGACATGGGCGGCCAGGCCGGCACGGTGGATGTCGGCAAGGCGCTGGCGGAGGCCGTGGCGCGCGGCTGACCCGCGGCGGGCCGGGCAGGGGGGCACCTTCCCGCCCGGCGCCCCCGTGAACGGCACAGGCGCAACACTTGAACAGGCGTTCGGACGGGTCTAGCATCGGGAGCGATTGCGAGTGATTCTCATCTCCCTCGCAGCCCGGAGGACCCCATGGGCCGAGCGTTGCTGGACCGACCTGACGCCGAGACCGGTTTCGGCACCATCGTCCGCCGTTGCGAGCGCGCGGTGGTGACCGCCTATCGCGAACTGCGCATCGCCGGGACCGACGACCTCTCCGCCTTCCGTGCCTGCACCACGCTCTACCGCGTCCACCACCCGGAAGCCTCGGTGGCCGAGGCGCGGCGCCTGGTCGCCGAATGGGTCGACCACCATGTCATCCGGGGCGATGCCGGCCCCACGCCAGGCTGCGACTGCGACTGAAGGCTGGTGTCCTGCCCGCGAGCGAAGCGGGACGGCACATCACTGAAAACACGGGCTTTTGGCCCGAGAACGAAGTCCGCAGGCCTCCGGTAACGGGATACTAGGCCATGGCCCAGCCGATGGCCGCCCGCGCCAGCGCATCGATCGTGTCGGCGACGGGGAAGGGCAGGGCCGGTCCCGCCGCCACGGCCAGCGGCAACTCCGTGCAGCCCAGCACCACCGCTGCCGCGCCCCGTGCGATGAGGTTGCCGGCCGCCTCTGCCGCGGGCGGGTAGGATTCCGCCAGGCGGTTCGCCTTCACCAGCCCGATCGCGGGCGTCACCAGTGCCTCCATCTCCGCCGGCGGCGGCAGGATGCAGTCATAGCCCAGCGCCCCGAGACGCTCCTGGTACAGCCCCATCGCCAGCGTCGCCGCCGTGCCCATCACCCCGATCCGCCCGCTTGTGACGCCGAGGCGCCGCAACTCGGCCGCTGCGGCGTCGACGATGTGCAGGATCGGCAGGTCCGTCGCCGCCTGCATCGGCGCGAACCAGCCATGCGCGGTATTGCAGGGGATGGCGATGGCACCGCACCCCGCGGCCTCCAGCCCGCGGATGCCGCGCAGCAGGACGGGCAGCGGGTCCTCGCCGCCGGCGAGGCGCGCGGCGGTGCGGTCCGGCACGCGGGGGTCGGACCAGAGGACCGCCGGCACATGGTCCTGGTCGCGCAGCGCCGGCGCCAGCAGGGTCAGGCGCAGCATGAACTGCGCGCTCGCGAGCGGCCCCATCCCGCCCAGCACCCCCAGCACCCGATCGACCATGCCGCATCCTCCTCGCAGGCGGGCGCAGTGTGGCAGAGCAGGCGCCCGAGGGCGACCGGGTCAGCCCGCGTCCATGAAGTTCGACATGGCGCTGGAGCGATAGATCAGGGCGCGCATGGCCGGGCTCTCATGCCCCCTGTCGGCGACCAGCGCCTCCATCGGGCAGAACATCTCGTGCGGCTGGGCGATCTGGGATTCGGCGAACTGGTCGAAGTGGCGCCGCATCAGCCCGAACAGCACCCGTGCGTCGCGCACCGGCAGGATCAGCGGCGCGCGCGGCTCCGCGGACAGCATGCGGATAAGCCGCCAGCGCGGCGTCGGGTCGTGGGCCTGGGCCGGCGCCATCAGCCAGTCCAGCGGGCAAACCGCGACGAGGGAGGAGACGGAGGGGGCGAAGCGCGACCGCTTGTCGAGCAGGTTGGGGACGGAGGAGCAGGCCTCGATGCAGAGGATGTCGACGTAGGGGTCCTCCGCGGTCGGGCTGAAATGCAGCCAGAGCCCGTCGGGAAGGGTGCGCAGACGGTTCGAGCCCGGCACCTTCAGGAAGGGATGCGCGAAGGCCTCCGTGTCGCCGGGCCGGCCGCGCAGCCATTCGCCGGGCTGCTTCGTGCTCGGGGTCAGGCCCGGCGGCCGCTGCGGCCATTTGCGCAACTGCGTCCGCACCAGGCGATCCACGACATGTCCGGCGTTCGGAAGCATCGATCCCTCGCAAGCGCCTTATCGAGAAGGCGCACAACCCGTGCGAGGATGGTCGGATATTTGATTCGATATCGCAAGAGAATGTCAGATTAAAGTGTTCGCGCCTCAGTCCCGCGGCGTCACGACGGGCTGACGAGTCCGGGACGAGAAGGAGTCTGCGATTCCGTTTTTCGACGCCCCAGGCTTTTGTTGCGATAAATGATCGAAACGGCAGGGGCGACGAGGGCGACGACTCTCCGGCGGCGACACCGCGGGTATTTCCGGCGCGAATCCCAAGATCGATCCAAGCCGAAAAACCGGTGGCCAGCCGGGGCGGCAGGGTGGTTCCCGCCCCGGCGAGGCCGGATTTCAGCCGCGCTTGTCGAGCGGCACGTAGTCGCGCTGCGCGGCGCCGGTGTAGAGCTGGCGCGGGCGCCCGATGCGCTGCGACGGGTCCTCGATCATCTCCTTCCACTGGCTCACCCAGCCGACGGTGCGCGCGACCGCGAAGAGCACGGTGAACATGCTCGTCGGGATGCCCATCGCCTTGAGGATGATGCCCGAGTAGAAGTCGACGTTCGGATACAGCTTGCGTGCGATGAAGTAGTCGTCGGTCAGCGCGATCCGCTCCATCTCCATCGCCATGTCGAGCAGCGGCTCGTTCTTGATGCCGAGCTCGGCGAGGACCTCGTGGCAGGTCTCCTTCATGATCTTCGCGCGGGGGTCGAAGTTCTTGTAGACCCGGTGGCCGAAGCCCATGAGC
>JAIYAI010000800.1 GCA_027489135.1 Acetobacteraceae bacterium | reverse complement strand
GGCCGGGCGGGGATTCCGATCACCGTCTCCCCCAGGGGCACATCCCGGGAGACCACGGCATTGGCGCCGATACGCGCACCGTCGCCGACCGTGATAGGCCCCAGCACCTGCGCCCCGGCACCGATCGCAACATTGCTGCCGATCGTCGGGTGCCGCTTGCCCGGCTTGCCCGTGCTCTCGAGCGTCAGGCCGCCCAGCGTGACGCCGTGGTAGATCAGCACGTCGTCGCCGATTTCCGCCGTCTCGCCGATCACCACCCCCATGCCGTGGTCGATGAACAGCCGCCGGCCGATCCTCGCCCCGGGATGGATCTCGATCCCGGTGATGAAGCGGCTGGTGTGGGAGACGGCGCGGGCCAGCGCCTTCAGATTCAAGCGGTACAGCGCATGCGCCACCCGATGCATCAGGACGGCATGCAGCCCGGCATAGCAGGTAACCGCCTCGATCCAGGTCGGTCGCGCCGGGTCGCGGCTACGGATGGAGCGGGCGAGCTCGATGATCTCCATGCGCTCTCCTACACCCGTTGCGGTCGCGTGGGCAGGCCGCTCCGCTCATCGGCCAGCATATAGGGGCCATGCAGCCCGTTGCTATCCGTGCTCGTCACGCCAGCCAGGGCGGCACCCCTGTCCCTACCCCGCCAACCAGGGCGGCACCCCTGTCCCTATCCCGCCAGCCAGGGCGGCACCGGCAGCCCCTTCTCCCGCAGGAATTCCGGGTTGAAGAGCTTGCTCTGGTAGCGCGACCCGCCGTCGCAGAGGATCGTCACCACCCGGTGCCCGGGGCCCATCTGCTTCGCCACCTGGATCGCCGCGGCGAGGTTGATACCGGCCGACCCGCCGATCGAGATCCCCTCATGCACCAGCAGGTCGTAGATCTGCTCGAGCGCCTCGGGGTCCGTCACCTGCAGCGCGTCGTCGATCACGTCGCGCCCGGCCTCCAGGTTGCCCGGCACGGCGCTGCCCTGGCCGATGCCCTCGGTGATCGAGTTGCCCTCCGCCTTCACCGCCCCGGTCTTGATCCAGGAGTAGAGGCCGCTGCCCATCGGATCCGCCAGGACGATCCGGACCTTGGGATCCCTGGCCTTCAGCGCCCGCGCCACGCCCGCCAGCGTCCCCCCCGTGCCGCAGGCGCAGGTGAAGGCGTCGATCCGCCCGCCGGTCTGGTCCCAGATCTCGGCGCCCGTGGTCTGCTCGTGATAGGCGGCATTGGCCAGGTTGCCGAACTGGTTGGCCCAGAAGGCGCGCTCCCCCTTCGCCTGCAGTTCCTCCGCGATGCGGCGGGAGACATGCACGTAGTGCCCCGGGTCCTTCAGCGGCGCAGGGGGGATCAGCCGCAGGTCGGCGCCGATCATCCGCAGGAAGTCGATCTTCTCCCGGCTCTGCGTGTTGGGCACGACGATGATCGCCTTGTAGCCGCGCGCATTGGCCACCAGCGTCAGGCCGATCCCGGTATTGCCGGCCGTCCCCTCCACCACCGTGCCGGGCTGGCCAGGGACCAGCAGGCCGCGCCGCTCCGCATCCTCGATCATGCCGAGCGCGGCACGGTCCTTCACGCTGCCGCCGGGGGCCATGAACTCCGCCTTGCCGAGGATCTCGCACCCCGTCGCCTCGCTGGCACGACGGAGTCGGATCAGCGGCGTGTTGCCGACGGCTCCGGCAAAGCCGTCCACGACCGCTGAGGTCACGGGATGGGGCTGGGATGTCGGCATCGGTTCCTCCGCGCGTTGTCGCTGATCTGTCGCCGGAAGGGGCGGAGAAGCAAGGGCCTGTGGCCGGATATCCGGTATCCGGTGCCGTCGGGGCTGGTCGGCAGGAGAACGGGAGGCTTGACCCATGCGGCAATCCTACTAGAACATAATGCGAACATAACCATGCCCCCCTCTTCCACCCAGGCCCCGGACAGCGCCCCTCCCGACATGCTCCCCGGCTTCGACCGGCCGTCCCTGCTGGCGGCGCTGCGGGCCCGGGTCGCGCGGCTCGACCGCAGCGGGGCCATGGAGCGGGCAGACGGCGTGCCGCTCTGCCCCACGATCGACGCCGCCCTGCCCGGCGGCGGCCTGGCCCGCGCCGCAGTGCACGAAGTCCTGGCCGCCGAGCCTGGCGCCGCGGCCGGCTTCTGCGCCCTGGTCCTGGCCCGCGCCGCCCATCCCCCCGGCGGGAACCATCGCGGCAGCCTGATCTGGATCGCTGCCGAGCCTGACCTCTGGCCGCCCGGCCTCGCACAATACGGGCTGTCGCCGGCGGACTTGGTGCTGGTGCAGGCGCGGCGGCCGGCGGACGGGCTCTGGGCGATGGAGGAGAGCCTGCGCTGCCCCGGCGTCGCTGGCGTGCTGCTGGCCATCCCGGCCCTCGACATGACCGCGGCGCGGCGGCTGCAACTGGCTGCGGAGGCCGGGGGCGCACTCGGCCTGCTGCTGCGATCGGAGGATTTGTCCGAAAGCCGCGCGGCGAAGCCCGGGGATATGTCCCAATCCGGCGCCACGGCGGCGCTGACCCGCTGGCGCGTCGATGCACTGGCCGGCACGGGCGGGGCGCACGACCTCGGCGATCCGCGCTGGCGGCTCGACCTGCTGCGCTGTCGCGGCGGCCGCCCCGCCTCCTGGGAGGTGGTCTGGCGATCGGCGGCGGATGCGCTGGACCTCGACATGCCGGAGCGGGAGGAGATGCCCGCGCGGCCGGTGGCGGCAGCACGCGGCCGCCGGCGCGGCGCGGCCTGAGATGGCGAACCGCCGCTTCTGCCGCCCGCCGCGCCTGCAGGATGCGCTGCCCTTGCCGGGCAGGTCTTCGCCGCTGCCCGTGCCCCCGACATCCGCCCAGGCCGTCTGCCCCTCGGGCCGCCGCATTCTGGCGCTGCATCTCCCCTGGCTGGCGACGGAACGCCTCCGCCTGCCCGCCGACCGCCCCGCCGCCTGCTGGGAGGCCGCGGGCAGCCGCCGCCTGCTGACCGCCGTCACCCCCGCCGCCGCAGCAGCAGGCCTCGCCCCCGGCCAGGCCGTGGCCGACGCCCAGGCCATGCTGCCGGACCTGCTGCTGGTCCCCGCCGAACGCGAGGCCGACGCCACTTGGCTGCGCGACCTCGCGCTCTGGTGCCTCGCGCTCACGCCCCTGCCGGCGCCGGACCCGCCGGCGGGGCTGCTGCTGGACGTCACCGGCGTCGCTCACCTGCATGGCGGGGAGCAGGCACTGCTGCGCCGCGCGCTCCGCCGCTTCAGCCGCGCCGGCATCACGGTGCAGGGCGCCATCGCCGGCAATGCCATCGCCGCCGCGGCGCTGGCCCGCAGCAGCCCCGGCGCCATCGTGATGCCGGGCGGCGAGAGCGATGCGCTGCGCCCCCTGCCACTCGGCGCGCTCTGCCTCCTCGAAGCCCAGGTCTCGACCCTGCACCGCATGGGCGTACGCCGCATCGGCGACGCGCTGGCCCTGCCGCGCGGCCCCCTCGCCCGCCGCTTCGGCGCCGCGCTGATCGCCACGCTGGACGCCGCCGCGGGGCTCCGCGCCGTCCCGATCCAGCCGCTGCGCACGCCGCCGGACTACGCCGTCCGCCGCGAATTCCTCGAGCCTATCCAGACGCGGGAGGCGATCGACGCCACCCTCTCGCAGTTGCTGGACGCGCTCTGCCGCCACCTGGCGGAGGCCGGGCGCGGCACGCGGCGCATGGCGCTGCTCGCCTTCCGCGTCGATGGCACGTTGCAGGAGGTCG
>JAIYAI010000134.1 GCA_027489135.1 Acetobacteraceae bacterium | reverse complement strand
GGGGCGATGCTGGAGAAGGTGGCCGGCGTGCAGATGTCCCATGTGCCCTATCGCGGCTCCTCGCCGGCGGTGCTGGACGTGATCGCCGGCAACGCCTTCCTGTCGATCAACGACGAGGCCGTCAGCGTGCCGCAGATCCGGGACGGCCGGCTGCTGCCGCTGGCGGTGACGGGGCCGGAGCGGCTGGAGACGCTGCCCGAGGTGCCGACCTTCGCGGAACTCGGCCTGCGCGGCGGCCTCGAGATCCTCGGCTTCAACGGCCTGGTCGTGCGCAGCGGCACGGCGCCCGCCATCATCCGCCGCTTCGCCGATGCGGTGCTGTCAGTGATCACCCCGCCGGAGGGGCGGGCCAAGGTGCGGGAGATGGGGCTGGTGCCGACCGCCCTCGGGCCGGAGGAATTCGCCGCCCAGCTTCGCCGCGACGCACCGGTCTGGGCACAGGCGGCGCGGGATTCGGGGGCGCGGGTGGAGTAGCGCGGGCTGGCATCCGGCCCGCGCCTGGCCCTAGGCTGCGGCACCGGACAGGAAACACGCCATGCCGCCGCTCGATCACGCCAGCGTCTGCACGCTGGACTGCCCCGACACCTGCAGCCTGACCGTCACCGTGGATGCCGGGCGCATCGTCAAGGTCCGCGGGTCGGAGGCGCTGCCCTACACGGCCGGCGTCGTCTGCAACAAGGTCGCGCACCACACCGACAGCTTCGTGCACGGCCCGGGCCGCCTGCTGCATCCGCTGATCCGCACCGGCGCGCGCGGCAGTGGCGAATTCCGCCGCGCCAGCTGGGCCGAGGCGCTGGACGCCGCGCATGCCGGGATCAGCCGCGCCATCGCGCAGCACGGGCCCGAGAGCGTGCTGCCGCTGAACTACGCCGGCCCGCACGGCATGCTGAGCTATGACAGCATGTCTCTCCGCTTCTTTCACCGTCTCGGCGCCAGCCACCTGTTCCGCCGGTCCATGTGCGGCGGTGTGCGGTCCGAGGCCTGGGCCGGCACCTATGGCGCGGCCCCCGGCATCGGGCCCGAGGCCGCCGGCGAGGCGAAGCTGAACCTGGTCTGGGGCAACAACGCCACCGTCACCAACCTGCATCTGGTGCGCCAGGTGGCGCAGGCACGCCGCAAGGGCGGGCGGCTTGCCGTGGTGGATCCGCTGCGGACGAAGATCGCCGAGCAGGCGGACCTGCACATCCAGCTTCGGCCTGGGACCGACGTGGTGCTGGGCTTCGCGCTCGCCAACGCGCTGCGGACCATGGGCGCGCACGATGCCGGCTTCATCGCCCGCCATGTCCTCGGCTACGAGGAATTCATGGCCGCCGCCGCGCCCTGGACGCCGGCCCGGGCCGCGGCCGAATGCGGCGTGGCGGAGGGCGAGATCCTGACGCTCGCGTCCTGGATGGCGGAGGCCGAGCCCCTGGTGATGGCGCCGGGCAACGGCCTCGAGCGCGGGCGCAACGGCGGCGCCGGCATCCGCGCCGCCATCGCGCTGCCGGCGCTGCTGGGCAAGCTCGATGCCCGCAACGGCCTGGTGCTGGGCGCGGGCTTCGCCTTCCCGAAGACGATGGCGAAGCTGCAGCGCCCGGACCTCGCGCCGCCGGGCACGCGCACGATCAACATCATCGATGCGGGCCGGCTGATGCTGGCGGACGACCTCGACCCGCCGATCCGCGCCGCGGTGATCTACAACCACAACCCGCTGGTCGTGCACCCGGACCAGAACACCATGCGGCGCGCGCTGATGCGGGAGGAGATCTTCACCCTCGGTATCGAGGTGCAGATGACCGAGAGCATGGCCTTCTGCGACGTGATCCTGCCCGCCGCGACGAGCTTCGAGGTGGACGACCTCTACGCGGCCTATGGCCAGCACTGGCTGCAGCGCGCGGCCCCGGTCATCCCGCCGCAGGGGGAGAGCCTGCCGAACACCGCGATCTTCCGCCGCCTCGCCGCCCGCTTCGGCTTCGACGACCCCTGCTTCGCCGATGACGACGCGGCGCTGATGGACCAGGCCATCGACGGCGCCGACCCGCGCCTCAAGGGCCTGGCGCCGAGCGCGATCCCCACCGATCGTGCGCTGCGCATGGAGACGCCGGAGGGCAAGGCGCTGGCGCTGTTCGACACCGTCATGCCGGCGACGCCTTCGGGCAAGGTGGAACTGGTCTCGGAGGTGCTGGCGCAGCGCTGGGGGGCGCAGGCCCGGGTGCCGGCCTATCGCCCCGTGGCCGACACCGCGGCGCGGTTCCCGCTGGCGCTGATCTCCCCGGCCTCGGACAAGCGCATCTCCTCGACGCTGCTCGGGTTTGGTGGCGGGGCAGGGGAGGCGCCGCCGTTGCTGATGCACCCCGCCGACGCCGCCGCGCGCGGCCTGGCGGAGGGGGCGTGGGTGAAAGCCTGGAACGCGCTCGGCGAGGTGATCCTGACCCTGCACGTGACGGAGGCCGTGCCGCCCGGCGTCGTGGCGAACGAGAAGGGCGCCTGGGTGGCCACCGCGCCGAACGGGCAGACCATCAGCGCGCTCGTCTCCGCGACCGACCGCGCCGACCTGTCGGAGGGGTGCTGCTACAACGACGTGCGGGTCGAGGTGGCGGCGGCCTGAGGTTTTGTCACCGCCAAGACGCCAAAGGGGGATCTTCCCTTGGCGTCTTTGCGCCCGGGCCGTTCAAACCTCTACCCGAAGACCTCCGCCCAGGCCGCCATCAGCGCCGCATCCGCCTCCTCCATCGTCGCGGTGATGCCGAGACGGTGCAGGCTGGTCACCCCGTGCTCGCTGATGCCGCAGGGCACGATGCCGCCGAAATGCGACAGGTCCGGATCGACGTTCAGCGCGACGCCGTGCCAGGACACCCAGCGCGTCACCCGCACGCCGATGGCGGCGACCTTGTCCTCCGTCCCGCGGGCGCGATCGACCACCCAGATGCCGACCCGTCCTGCCCGTCGCTCGCCCTTGATGTTGAAGCGGTCCAGCGTCCGGATCAGCCATTCCTCCAGGCCATGCACAAAGGCCCGGACGTCGCGTGCCGGGACGCCGCCATGTGCCCGGGTCAGGTCGAGCAAGACATAGCCGGTGCGCTGGCCAGGGCCGTGATAGGTCCACTGCCCGCCACGCCCGGCGCGGAAGACCGGAAAACGGGGATCGACCAGCCCCTCGGGTGCCGCGGAGGTGCCGGCGGTGTAGGTCGGCGGGTGTTCGACCAGCCAGATCCGCTCCGGCGCGCTCTCGGCGCGGATGGCAGCGGCATGAGCCTCCATCGCGGCCAACGCCTCGGCGTAGGGGGTCAGCCCGTCGGAGATGCGCCATTCCGGCGGAGGCGGGGTGGTAGTTGATAGGGTCCGGGTCATCGGCTATACGCCGCGCCTCTACCGGGTAAGCGGTCGTGGCGGAATGGTAGACGCGCCAGCTTGAGGTGCTGGTGGGGGAAACCCCGTGGAAGTTCGACTCTTCTCGACCGCACCAACCAGATCCTGACATGGCACCCCACTCATGCACCGCCGGATGGTGGGGTGACTTGGCTGCGGCGCCGCCGGCATAGCCCGGAACAGCGCTTCCGAGGGGAAGCGCGTCCTCGGCCGTTACGGGGGCCGGCCGCCCTGGGGGGGCCGAGCGCGATGGGCCGCCGCTACGCCTGTCGAGCGCAGACGAACTTCACCAGCGCGCCGAAATTCGGCAGTTCCGCCAGTTGTGCGGGATCGACTTCAACTTCGGCCCGCGCCTCGATCTCCACTGTGATGAGCGTGTGGTTGAGGCTATCCCAGCCCGGAACATCGGCGGCGGACATGGATGGCGCCAGGATGATCTCGCGGTCGTTGATGATTTCCCGCGCGATCACCTGCAAGTCCTCGATGGTGAATGGTTTCATGGCTAATTTGTCCTCACGCCCGGCATCGGCCTCGTCGTCAGGCCTGAGGGCTCCGGAATTGGTCCAGGTATCGACGACGGTTCTCGTCACGGCTGATCTTGCCGCTGGTGCTCTTGATCAGCCAGCGGTCCTCGACGATCCGCACGTCGCGCGGCTTCACCAGGAATGACTCTGACACAAGGCGGCTCACCGCGGAGCGAGTTTCCGTCATCGAGGCCGAGGAGGCCGGATCCTGCTCGGCCACGACAATGAGTTCTTCGCTGCCCGTCATGTCGCTTTCGACGCCGAAGACGACGATCCGTCCCTTGCGGAGCCCCACCACCTGTCCGAGCGCGGCCTCAACGTCGCCGGCAAAGATATTCTTGCCGTTGACGATGATGATCTCCTTCAGGCGGCCGAAGATATAGACATGGCCATCCAGGACGACGCCGAGGTCGCCGGTTCGGAAGACACCGTCGGATCCGATGTTCGAGTCAGCGGCATCTCGTCCTCGATACCCGGGGAACAGGCAATCGCCGGTGATGCCGATTTCGCCGTAGCTACCCTCCGGCAGGCAGACCTCGTCATGCCAGGTCGATACCTGAAGGCCAGGGACGACACGTCCGGAAGAAAGCACCGCCTTGTGTCCAGGCAGCGGCGTGACTTCCCCATCGTCGTGCAGGACACGTGCTTCGGTGAAGATGATCGGCGTGCCCGGCGGAACGATTGGCGGAACCGACAGCGCTCGCCGCTCATCGCCCGGGCATTGGCTGACCGCAAAAACGGTCTCCGCCATGGCGTAGCAGCCGAGCACGGAACGTGGCCGCACGCCCCAGTCGACGAAGGCCGCCTCGAAGGCCCTGGCATCCAGCCAACGGCAAGGTTCGGAGCAATCGACCCAGAGCCGTACGCTGTCGAGCCGGACCGGTTTCAGGGTCCGCTGCAGGCGCACGAAGTGCCGGAACGCGAAATTCGGCATCCAGCAGACGTTGCAGTCGTCGGCTTCGACCAGGCGGAAGAAGGCGCCGGGATCCGAGATCCATTCGAAGGGATCGACGATGGATATGCAGTCACCGCCAAGGATGGGCAGCAGGAAGGACGCGATCAGGCCCATGTCGTGGTACAGCGGCAGCCAGGTCGCAATCCGCAGCCGTTCCTCTCCGGCTTCGGCCCGGACCAGAGGCCAGTAGGCGGCGAACTGTGCAGTGAGCATGCGCCCGCTGATGGCGACGGCCTTCTTGATGCCGGTCGTGCCGGACGAATGCTGCACGAAGAGCGGCTCGTTGGAGGCGAGGCGAGTCCGGAACGCCGCCAGCGCCCGTGGTTCGCCGATCTCCGGAACGATGGCGACGTCCGGCACCTCCAGGACCCGCTCGGCCAGGGTGGGGTCGATCAGGCGAACGGTCTCGGCGACCGCATGCTCCATGGCGCAGATGACGGTCGGATTGATTGCGCTAAGCGCGTGGCGCTGCTGCTCGAAATAGTGCTGCTCGTCCTGGATCGGCGAGGATGGCGGAAAAAAGGCACCGAGACGGCCCGAAGCGGCGATGGCAAGGAACATCGCCATCATCTCCGGCCGCGAATGGCCAATGACGAGAACAAAGGCGTCCGGCGGCGTGCGCGCCTCCAGCCAGTCCGCAAGCTGCGTGACGCAGCTCCAAAAGGCTCGCCCGGTCAGATCGCGGCGCGCGCCCTTGTTCCAATGGCGCAGCACCGTGCCATCGAGCGCCGCGGCGGGGAGGAGGGCTGGGCTTGTCATCCGGCAGTTGCCTCTCGTCGGACGATGAAACACGGGACCCTGTCCCCGGTGGTGCCAGGCAAGCCCCGGAATGAGGCCGATGGGTCAGGCCAGGCCGCCAGGCGACTCCAGGTTTTCCGCGGCGCCATCGATCCGTTGCATGACGTTCCACGCCAATAGGGCTCGTAGCAGCAACGAGACGTAACCCCGCTCGAACTGCACGCCATCGCTCGCATCGGCCGCGGCATCGTCGTGCCAGACGTACTCTTTCCTGGGGTAGCAGCAGTAGACGAAGGCCGTCGTCTCGTTCACGCGGCGATAGGACGGCGCCTCACGACGGGCCGTCTGGTTGGTGATCAACACTCGGTTTGCCTCAGTCCCCGTGAAGCGCGCGAGCGCAGCCTGCAACCGTGGCAGAAAGTCCAATGGCTCACGCGGGTATTCCACAGGACAGGTGGCTAGGAGAAAAACAACGTCGGGTCTTCCGCAGGCCGCGCGAAAGTTCGCCGCCTTGCGGGCGATGTCGGCGCGTAGCGCCGCCATGTCGTCCTTCAGCCAGTAGGCACCGCGGTTATGGTTCCAGAACGCTGAGCGATCCTTGCGCACGACGAATTCATGTCCGCGCTGGGAGGTGATGGCACGGACGGAATCGGGCGCACAATAGTCGCTGAAGTCGCCTTCAAGCGCGGTGATGATGCCGTCGACCGTATGGCCGGCAAGGGAGAAGGGCACAAAGAGCGACGCGAAATCCTCCTCCCGCCGTAGACCCCACCGGCCCGGGAGGTGCCATGGCAGGCAGTTCAGCCCCAGCGAGACGATGCTCGGGGCGCCGCGATATCGTTCCGCAAGGGTTCGGCGATGCCGCTGCCGACGGCGCACGGCCCGCCAGGCGTCCAGCAAGGCAGGGTCTTTGCGCGCCACACCACCGATGCGGTCGAGAGCGGCGTCGACATCCTGGAACGGCAGGCAACACCGCTCCGCGAAGTGGAGGACTGTGCCGAGATACTCGGCTCCGGCGCTACCAGCGGTTTGCAAGGACAAGGCACCAAGCGCCCGTCGCGTCTCCCGTTGGAGGGTGGCGTAGTCCTGGTACTCGAATAGCACCCGGAGATAGATGAGACCCGCGACGGAATCGGTGGGGTCCACCGCTCCACGCATCATCGCGACGGCCTCGGCCAGATTACCGGCCTCGCGGACCCGCATCGCCTCCCGCACTGTGGCAGCCAGAGCCCTCGCGGTCGGTTCGGCCGAAAGCTCCTCGCGCAGTCTAGCCAATGTCAGGCTTGCCCTTGCCGGTCTTCTGGATCGCGAAGCCCATGGTGCCGAGCTGGCGCATCACCATGGCGCCTAGCTTCGTGTACTCACGGCGCGAGCCGCCCCACTGCTCGCGGAGTTGTTCGCGCAGTTGCTCCCGTGACAGGTCCGGGTTGGCCTGAATCTGCAACTGCCGCCAGTAGGCCTGGCCGAGTGCGCGTGCGATTTCCTGTTCTTCGTCGGTCTGGCCGGCCATGTCGGCAGTCTCCGTTTCGGTCGCGGGCGTGGCAAAGGTCGGGATGGGCAGCCCGATGCTGATATGCGGGCGGAAGCTCAACGCGCGGTCGGGATGCGCCAGCCGGGCGAGCGCCCAGAGGTCGCGGCCGTCCACGCCGCCGGTCAGTGGATTCCAGTGCGACAGTTCCGCGATCTCGAACCCGATCGCGTCAAGCAGCGCTGCGATCATGCGCGGGCTCTGCCATTCGAACCGCGTGCATGCCTGACCCTGAAACGGGAAGTAGGTTCGGATATCGCTCACGAGCTTGGCGAATCCGCCCGGCGTCGTGGCGTCCGCGACATTGATCATCAGCCAGCCTCCGGGCTTCAGGATCAGCGCAGCATTGATCAGATAGGTGAAGGCATACTGCAGGTCGATGTGCAGGAGGGTGTCGATACTGACCACGGCGTCGACCTGCCGTGTCAGCCGCTCCCGCTCGAAGACTTTGAAGATGCCGTCCGGATGGACGGGGTCGATCGGCCTGACGCTGAGGCGCCCGGCTGCGACGTCGGAGGCAAGTGTCTTCTCCGTTGCCTCACGCAGCTTGGCGCTGAACTGGAATGCGGTCAGGTGAAGACCCGGATTGGCGCGCAGCAGGGCTTCCGGAATCCGCGTGTCGCCCAGCCCGATATCGACCGCACGGGTCCAGTCCGCCATGGCCGCGCCGGTCGCCAGGCGCTGCATCACGGCGGCGACGGGTGCGCGATCCGGCCGGTATGCCACGGCGTAGTTGGCCATCCGGTCCCAAAGCGCGGCATAGGTCTCCGCCTCATCAGCCAACGGGCGCAGCGCATTCGGGTCCTGGCGCAGCACGTCGCGGAACCTGTCCGCAACGTCCGGATGGGCGAGGCGGGCGATCAGGTACAGATCGCGGGCAGGCCTGCCATCGTGATACGACCACGCCTCCAGCATCTCGATTTCGAAGCCGAGACTCGAGAAAACATGCCGGACGATCTCCTCCGAAAGGTACTCGAATTTCGGACAGATCCGACCCTGGAACTTAAAAAATTTGCGGATGTCACGCGTGATCTTCTGTAAGCCGGACACCGTTGTCGGGTCGGCCAGGGTCATCAGCACGCGGCCACCGGGCTTCAGCAGAAGTGCAGCGTTCACCCAATAGGTGAAGAGATACTGGAGATCGACGTGCACCATCGCGTCGATGCTGAACATCGCATCGATTTTCCTGACCATCCCGGCGGCATCC
>JAIYAI010000161.1 GCA_027489135.1 Acetobacteraceae bacterium | reverse complement strand
CCGAGGTGGCGCGCCTCGTCGACGGCGTCACCAAGCTGACGCGTCTGGAGCTGCAGTCCGAGCGCACCAAGCAGGCCGAGAACCTCCGCAAGCTGGTGCTGGCGATGAGCGAGGACATCCGCGTCCTCCTCGTGAAGCTCGCCGACCGGCTGCACAACATGCGCACGCTGGGGAACGTCCCGCAGCAGGAGCGGCGGCGGAAGACGGCGCGCGAGACGCTGGAGATCTTCACCCCGCTGGCCGAGCGCATCGGCATGGACGCGCTGAAGACCGAGCTCGAGACGCTCGCCTTCCAGTCGCTGAACCCGGAGGCGCGGCAGACCATCGCCTCCCGCCTTACCTTCCTGCGGGGCCAGAGCGCCAACCTGATCAAGGAGATCGAGCAGGACCTCAAGCGCGTCCTCGAAAGCCATGGCGTCCCCTTCCTCGACGTCACCGGCCGCGAGAAGTCGCCCTATTCGATCTGGCTGAAGATGCAGAAGAAGAACGTCTCCTTCGAGGCGCTCTCCGATGTCATGGCCTTCCGGGTGACGGTGCCCGACAAGGCGCATTGCTACGCCGCGCTCGGCGCGGTGCACGACGCCTATCGCGTCGTGCCCGGCCGCTTCAAGGACTACATCTCGACGCCGAAGGGCAACGGCTACCAGTCCCTGCACACCGGCGTGACGGTGCCGGAACGCCGCAACGCCAAGATCGAGGTGCAGATCCGCACGAAGGAGATGCACGAGGTCGCGGAATACGGGCTGGCCGCGCACTGGATCTACAAGCAGGGCGACGCCGTCGCCAAGGACCGCCGGCGCTACCCCTGGGTGCGGGCGCTGCTCGACATCCTGGAGGACACCGAGGGCGCGCAGGATTTCCTCGACAACACCAGGCTCGAACTGCATCGCGACCAGGTCTTCTGCTTCACGCCCAAGGGCGATCTCATCGAACTGCCGCGCGGCGCGACGCCGGTCGACTTCGCCTATGAGGTTCACAGCCAGGTCGGCGACACCTGCGTCGGCGCCAAGGTCAACGGCAAGATCGTGCCCCTTCGCGCGCAGCTCGAGAACGGCGACCAGGTCGAGATCATCACCGCCCGCGGCGGCACGCCCAATCCGGCCTGGGAGCGCTTCGTCGTCTCCGGCAAGGCCCGCGCCCGCATCCGCCGCTTCGTCCATGCCCGGCAGCGCGAGGAGAACCAGCAGCAGGGCCGGTCGGCCATCGCCAAGGCCTTCCGCCAGGAGGGGCTCGACTTCTCCGAGAAGCTGCTGACCGAGGCGTTGAAGACGCTGAAGCAGACCGGCCTCGACGAGCTCTACCTGGCCGTCGGTTCCGGCCAGGTCGCGGCGCGGGACGTGGTGCAGGCCGCCGTGCCCGAACTGCGCAGCCCGCCGCGCGCGACCGATCCGATCGCCCTGCCGCTGGTCCGCCCGCGCGGGCGGCTCGGCCAGGGGCCGGTGGTGGCGCGCGACGGCGGCGGCGGGCGGAAGGACCGGCCAGCGGCGGCGCTGATGCCGGTGACCGGCCTTGTCGCCGGGATGCCCTTCCACTTCGCCGGCTGCTGCCACCCGCTGCCGGGGGAGCGCATCCTCGGCATCGTCACCACGGGCAAGGGCGTCACCATCCACGCCGCCGACTGCCACACCCTCGAAAGCTTCTCCCAGACGCCGGAGCGCTTCCTGGAGATCGAGTGGGACGAGGCCTCCGCGCAGCGCCATGTCGGCCGCATCGTGGTGGAGACCCGCGGCCGGGCGAGCGCCATCGGCACGCTGACCGAGGCCGTGGCGCAGCAGGACGGCGTGGTGACGGGGCTCAAGGTGCTGCGCCGCGACGGCGAGGGCTGCGAGATGGCGATCGACGTCGAGGTCGGCGACGTCCGGCACCTGGAGCGGATCATGGCGACGCTGCGGGCGGCGAGCGACACCATCCGGGTCGATCGCGGGCGGAGCTAGAGCGTGATCGCCGGAGGTGGACTCACCGAAGGCGTGAATCACGCGATAAAACAAAGGCCTGGACCATGATCCGCGCTTCTGTGCGCACGGATCAAGGTCTAGGCCCAGCCCGGGCCAAACCCATGATCCTCGGCATCGGCAACGACATGGTCGACATCCGCCGGATCGAGCGGTCCATCGCCCGGCTCGGCGACCGCTTCATCGAGCGCGTCTTCACGCCCGAGGAGCGCGACCGCGCCGAGCGCCGGACCGAGCGTACGCGCGCCGCCACCTACGCCAAGCGATTCGCGGCGAAGGAAGCGACGGCCAAGGCGCTCGGCACCGGCATCGCGGACGGGGTCTTCTTCCGCGACATGGCCGTCGTGAACATGACGAACGGGCAGCCCACGCTGCGCCTGACCGGCGGCGCCGCGGCCCGCCTCGCCGCCATGACGCCGCCGGGCATGCGGCCCGCCCTGGCGCTGACCATGACCGACGAATACCCCTATGCCAGCGCCGTGGTGATCATCTCCGCCGTGCCCCTGCCGCCGCAGCCGGGCGGCCTCGACCGCATCGCGGGGGAGGGAATGGGCGGGTTTCCTTGACACCCCCCTGTCCCGGCGCTTCATCCCGGCGCCAGCGGCCCGGCAGCGGCGAAACCTCCCGTTATGCGCGGGTCCCTGGCGTCCATGACCCTGCCGACCCGCCGCCAGGCGCGGGCGGTCCCCGAACAGGCCCAAGCAGCCTGCAGCCGTGAGCACCCGCGACCCGATGGCCCTGCCCCAGTGAGCACCTCGATGGCGAAGAAAAAGGATGGCGGCTGGGCCGAGACGGTGAAGACCGTCATCTATGCCGCGCTGATCGCCGTCGGCATCCGCACCGTGGCCTTCGAGCCGTTCAACATCCCCTCGGGCTCCATGGAGCCGACGCTGCTGGTCGGCGACTACCTCTTCGTCTCCAAATACGCCTACGGCTATTCGCGCCACTCCATCCCCTTCAGCCCGCCACTGCCCAGCGGCCGGCTCTTCGGCAGCCTGCCGGAGCGGGGCGACGTCGTCGTCTTCAAGCTGCCCACCGACACCAGCCAGGACTACATCAAGCGCGTCGTCGGCCTGCCCGGCGACCGCATCCAGGTGCGCGCCGGCATCCTGGTGATCAACGGTACGCCGGTGCGCCGCGAACTCGTCGGCAACTACACGGCCGAGGACGATGGCAGCCGCGTGCTGGCGCGCCTGTATCGGGAGACGCTGCCGAACGGCGTGACCCACTCCATCCTCGAGCAGACCGACGACGGGCAACTCGACAACGTGCCCTGCGCCCAGGTGGACATGTCGACGGGCCGCTGCGCCCGTCTCGGCGAGTTCCTGGTGCCGGCCAACCACGTCTTCGCCATGGGCGACAACCGCGACAACAGCCAGGACAGCCGCGTCCTCGGCGCCGTCGGGTTCATTCCGGTGGACAACCTGGTGGGGCGGGCGGAGTTCATCTTCTTCTCCGTCGGCAACTCGGCGTCCTGGATGAAGCCCTGGACCTGGCCCGGTGCGATCCGGTGGTCCCGTCTCTTCTCGGCGGTGCGATAGGCCGCCATGAGCGGCCAGCCGGAGGACGACACGGGCGAAGCGGCACTGCAGGACCGGATCGGCCACCGCTTCGCCGACCTCGGGTTGCTGGCCCAGGCGCTGACCCACCGCTCCGCCGCCGATCCGAAGCGGGCGCAACTCGATTCCAACGAGCGGCTGGAATTCCTCGGCGACCGCGTGCTCGCCCTGGTCATCGCCGAATGGCTGGCCGAGCGCTTCCCGCAGGAGCGGGAGGGCGACCTCGGCAAGCGGCTGGCGACCCTGGTGGCGCGTGACACCCTGGCGAAGGTGGCCGACGGCATCGGCCTCGGGCCCCTGGTCCGCGTGCCGGCCTCCGAGGGGCGGGCCGGGCTGCGGGAAAGCCTGAACGTGGTCGCGGATGCGATGGAGGCGGTTCTGGGGGCGATCTACCTCGATGCCGGGGATATCGCGCCGGCCCGCGCCTTCGTGCGCCGCGCCTGGGGGCCGCTGCTGGAGGCCGATCCGCGGCCGCCGCTCTCGGCCAAGAGCCGGCTGCAGGAATGGCTGCAGGGGCGCGGGCATGCGCTGCCGGACTACCGCCTGGTCTCGGCCGCCGGGCCGCAGCACCACCCGGTCTTCGTCGTGACCGTCACCGCCCAGGGGCGGGAGGCAGAGGGACGCGGCGAGAACAAGCGCGCGGCGGAGCAGGCCGCGGCCGAGGCCTGGCTGGCGGGCCTGCCGAATGGGGGCACGGCATGAGCGAGGCAGGAACACGCTGCGGCCTGGTCGCGGTGGTGGGGGCGCCGAACGCCGGAAAGTCCACGCTGGTGAACGCCCTGGCGGGGACCAAGGTCTCCATCGTCTCGCCGAAGCCGCAGACCACGCGCTTCCGGATCCGCGCCGTGGTGATGCAGGGCGCGTCGCAGATCGTGCTGG
>JAIYAI010000520.1 GCA_027489135.1 Acetobacteraceae bacterium | reverse complement strand
CGCGGCCCGCCGCCTGCGCGCGGCGGAGGTGAAGGCGGTCGCCGTCTGCTTCCTCTACAGCTTCATCCGCCCCGAGCACGAGCGCATCGCACGGCGCATCCTGGAGGAGGAATTCCCCGAGGCCTTCCTGACGATGAGCCACGAGGTCGCGCCCGAATTCCGCGAGTTCGAGCGGCTCTCGACCGCCGTCGTGAACTGCTACCTCGGCCCCGTCATGCAGGCCTATATCCGGCGGCTCGCGGCGCGCCTCGCGGATCTCTGCGTGCCGGTGCCGCCGCACCTGACTCAGTCCAATGGCGGCGTCATCGGCGTCGAGGCCGCGGCGCGCATGCCGGTGCGGCTCGTGCTCTCCGGCCCCTCCTCCGGCGTCGTCGGCGCGCAGGCGATCGGCAGGGCCGCGGGCTTCCCGGACATCCTGACCTTCGACATGGGCGGCACCAGCACCGATGTCGCGCTGCTGCAGGGGGGCGCGGCGCGCATGGCGCCGGAGGCCACCGTGCATGGCTACCCGATCAAGGCGCCGATGCTCGACATCCACACCGTGGGCGCCGGCGGCGGCTCGATCGCCTTCGTGGACAGCGGCGGCCTGCTGAAGGTCGGGCCGCGCAGCGCCGGCGCCGATCCGGGGCCGGTCTGCTACGACCGCGGCAACACGGAACCCACCGTCACCGACGCGAACGTCGTGCTCGGCTTCCTGCCGCCGGATGCGCTGCTCGGCGGCCGCATGCCGATCCGGCGCGACCTGGCGGAGGCCGCCATCGCGCGCCTCGGCGCGACGCTCGGCATGGATGCAATGACCACGGCGCAGGGGATCCTGGCGATCGTCACGGCGAACATGGCGAAGGCGCTGCGCGTCATCAGCGTGCAGCGCGGCCACGACCCGCGCGACTACGCGCTGATGGCCTTCGGCGGCGCCGGCCCGCTGCACGCGGCGCGCCTGGCGCAGGAGATGGAGATGCGCCGCGTGCTGGTGCCGCGGAACCCCGGCATCCTCTGCGCGATGGGGCTGCTGCTGACCGACCTCCGCGCCGATTTCGCCGCGACCCGGCTGCTCCGCATGGACGACGCCGCGACCCCTTCCGCGCTGGCCGAAGCCTTCGCGGGGTTGGAGGCGCAGGCGGCGCACTGGTTCGCCGAGGAAGCCATCGCCGCGCCGGCACGCCTGATGCGCCGGACCGTCGACATGCGCTACGCCGGCCAGAACTACGAACTCGGCATCGCCGTGCCGGAGGATGCGACGGGCGATGCGCTGATGGCGGCGCTGATGGCCGGCTTCGCCGAGGCGCATCAGCGGCTCTACGGCTTCCTCGCCGAGGAGGAACCCGTGCAGATCGTCACCGCGCGGCTGGAGGCCAGCGGGGCGGTGAAGAAGGCGGAATTCCGCGCGGAGCCGGAGCAGGGCGCGGACGCCGGCACGGCGCGCAGCGGCGAGCGCCAGGTCTGGCTGGAGGGCGCCTGGCGCGCCGTGCCGCTCTACGACCGCGACCGCCTCGTCCCCGGCAACCGCATCGCGGGGCCGGCGATCGTCGAGCAGATGGACAGCACCACGATCGTGCCGCCGGGCTGGACGGCGCGGGTCGACGGTTTCGCCAACCTGGTGCTGGAGGCATGAGCGCGCCGGACCCGGTGACGGTCGAGGTCATCGGCGCCGCCCTCGCCTCCATCGTCGAGGAGATGGGCGAGGCGCTCGTCCGCGCCTCCTTCTCCACCAACATCAAGGAACGGCGCGACTGCTCCACCGCGCTGTTCGACGCCGCGGGCCGCACCCTCTGCCAGGCCGAGCACATCCCCGTGCATCTCGGCAGCTTCCTCGGCCTGATCGCGGAGATCCTGAGCCGCCACGACCCGGCCGGGATGCGCCCCGGCGACGTCTTCGTCGGCAACGATGCCTATGCCGGCGGCGGCACCCACCTGCCCGACATCGTCCTCGCCGAGCCCGTCTTCGTGGACGGCAGCATCGCCGCCTGGTGCGTCAACCTCGCGCACCACGCCGACTTCGCCGATCGCGGCAATGCGCATATCTTCCAGGAAGGGCTGCGCATCCCGCCGATCCGCCTCTACCGGGAAGGCGTGCTGGACCAGGACGTGCTCGACCTGATCCTGCTGAACTGCCAGGTGCCGCGCGAGCGGCTTTCGGACCTGCGGGCACAGATGGCGGCGAACCGCCTCGGCGTCGCGCGCTTCCGGGATCTCTGCGCACGCTATGGCATGGCGACGGTGCTCGCCGCCGGCGCGGCGCTGATGGACTATGCCGAGCGCCGGATGCGCGCCGGCATCGCCGCCATCCCCGATGGCACCTATCGCTTCGCCGACATCCATGATTCGCCCGAGGTGGCGGAGGACCTGCCGATCCGGGTCACCATCACCGTCGCCGGCGATGCCATGGCGCTCGATTTCGACGCGCCACCGCAGGTGCGGGCCGGCATCAACATGACCTTCACCGCGCTGCTGGCGACCGTCTACTACGCGGTGAAGGCGGTGGTGGACCCGGGCCTGCCACCGAATGCCGGCCTCGCGCGGCCGCTGACGGTCACGGCCACGCCCGGCAGCGTCGTGAACTGCACGGCGCCGGCGGCGGTGAATGCCCGCCTCTCCACCTGCCAGCGCGTCGCCGACCTGATCCTCGGCGCCCTCGCACAGGCCGTGCCGGACCGCCTGACCGGCGCGCATAACGGCGCCTGCTCCGTCGCGCAGTTCTCCGGCTACGTGGACAACGCGCCCTGGGCCTATCTCGAGACCATCGGCGGCGGTTTCGGCGCGCGGGCGACGAAGGACGGGCTCGACGGCGTGCATGTCCACAACACCAACACCTCCAACCTGCCGGTCGAAGCGCTGGAAACGGAATATCCGCTGACCCTCGTCGCCTATGAGCTGGTCGAGGGCTCGGGCGGCGCCGGCACCTTCCGCGGCGGCATGGGGCTGCGCCGGGTCTACCGCGCGGAGGCTGAGTGCCGCGTGCGCCTGGATACGTCGCGGCTGCGCACGCCGCCCTGGGGCCTCGCCGGCGGCGGGCCGGGCGGGCGGGCCCGGCTGGAATTCGGCCCCGGCGTCACGCCCTTCGGCCTCGGCGGACGCGGCGGGCTGACCGCGGGGCAATGGGTGGCGGTGGTCACCGCCGGATCGGGCGGCTACGGCCCACCCGAGCAACGGTCGCCGGAGGCCCTGGCGCGCGACGCCGCGGAAGGCATCGGCGGGTAGCACGATGCTTGGCCATCTCGAACGTCCCGCGCCGGGCGCGGGGCAGCGCCGCCTCGGCGCCGATATCGGCCCGCTCTACATCCTCAACGGCGCCATCGGCTTCATCTTCGCCGCCTCCGGCCCGGTCGCGCTGATCCTCGCCGCGGGGACGGAGGGCGGGCTCTCGCCCGAGGAACTCGCCTCCTGGGTCTTCGGGGCCTTCGCGATCAACGGCGCGATCAGCATCCTGATGAGCTGGTGGTACCGCACGCCGCTGGCCTTCTTCTGGACCATGCCGGGGACGGTGCTGGTGGGGCAGTCGCTGCAGCACCTCTCCTTCGCGGAGGCGCTGGGCGCCTTCTACGCGACGGGGGTGCTGATGCTGCTGCTCGGCCTCTCGGGCTGGGTGCGCCGCGTGATGGAGGCGGTGCCGATGCCCATCGTCATGGGCATGGTCGCCGGGGTGTTCCTTCGCTTCGGCCTCGATCTGGTGCGGTCGCTGCATGGCGACCCCGCCATCGCCGTGCCGATGACGCTCGCCTTCCTGCTGCTGTCGGCCGTGCCGGCGCTGGGGCGAAGGCTGCCGGCGCTGCTCGGCGCGCTGGCGGTGGGTGCGCTGGCGGTCGCGGTGCTGGGGCGGATGGACGGCGCCGCCACCGCCGGCCTGCTCGTCACGCGGCCCGTCGTGCAGATGCCGGTCTTCTCGCTGGCGGCGCTGGTGGAACTCGTGGTGCCGCTGGCGATCACGGTGCTGGTCGTGCAGAACGGCCAGGGCATCGCGGTACTGCGCGCGACAGGGCATGCGCCGCCGATCAACGCCATCGCCGCGGTCTGCGGCCTGGGATCGCTGGTCTCGGCCCTGGTGGGCGCGGTCAGCACCTGCCTGACGGGCCCGACCAACGCGCTGCTGACGCAGTCGGGCGAGCGGCCCAGGCACTACACGGGCGGCATCGTCACCGGCGTGCTGGCCATCGGCTTCGGGGTGCTGGCACCGACCTTCACGGGTCTGATGCTGGCGGCACCGCGCGCCTTCGTCGCGACACTCGCGGGGCTGGCCATGCTGCGCGTGCTGCAATCGGCCTTCGGGATTGCGTTTCGTGACCGCTGCACGCTCGGCGCGCTGGTGAGCCTGCTGGTGACGGTCGCCGACCTGCCGATCCTCGGGATCGGCGCGGCCTTCTGGGGGCTGGTGGCTGGTGTCGCCACCTCCTGGCTGCTGGAGCGGGGGGAGATGAAGGCGCCGGGTTAGGACGCCATCCGCTCCCGCTTCGGCGCGTATTGGCTCTCGGGCCGAGGCAGGCCGTAATGGTCGCGGAGCGTCGTGCCGGCATACTCCGTGCGGAACAGG
>JAIYAI010000740.1 GCA_027489135.1 Acetobacteraceae bacterium | reverse complement strand
GCCCGTGCACGATCACGCCGGTGGACAGCCCGAGGAAGCCGTAGACCCGGCCCATCCATTCGGAGTCGCGCCGGGCGAGGTAGTCGTTCACCGTGACGACGTGGACGCCCTTGCCCTCGATGGCGTTGAGATAGACCGGCAGGGTGGCGACGAGGGTCTTGCCCTCGCCGGTCTTCATCTCGGCGATCTGGCCGCCGTTCAGCACCATGCCACCGATCAGCTGCACGTCGAAGTGGCGCAGGCCGAGGCTGCGCTTCGCCGCCTCGCGCACGGTCGCGAAGGCCTCGGGCAGGATCTCCTCGAGCGTGGCGCCGCCGGCGAGGCGGGCGCGGAACTCCTCCGTCCTGCCGCGCAGCGCCTCGTCGGAGAGGGCGGCGAGGCTGGGCTCGAGCGCGTTGATGGCCGGCACCTGCGCCTGGTAGCGCTTCAACGTGCGGTCGTTCGAGGTGCCGAAGATGGCGCGGGCGATACGGGCGAACATGCGGTCCTGGGGTCTCCGGGCGAGCCGTGCCGGCGCTTCTACCACGGATCGGTCGTCCGGGGGGTATGGCGCGGGCGCGGACCGGCCCTGGTCTCGGCCAAGGCGGGGCGGAGCGGTGGGCGCCGGGCCAGCAGGGCAGGGCGTGTCGCTTCCGGGCTTCCGGCCGGCCCGGGCGCGCTGCGCGGGCGGGTCGGATTCGCCTCAAGAGGTAGGGGGGCGGGGGGGCCGCGTCAACGCGCGCGCAGCCTTTGCTCGCCCTGGGCGTTCTTGTGGACCGCTCGCGCATCCGTCATGGTCCGCCGCCCCTGGAGCCCTCCGATGCCCCGCCGCCGTCCGGCCCTGCCGATCCTCGCCTCTGTCCTTGCCCTGGGCGCCGCCCCCGCGCTGGCCCAGGCGCCTGCCGCGCCCAACCCTCCTGCGGCCGCCACGGCGGATGCCAACCCCGTCCTGGCGCGGGTCGACGGTCAGGAGATCCGCGCCTCGGACGTGCTCGACAGCGCCGCGGACCTGCTGCCGGAGGAGATCCGCAGCGCGCCCCCCGCCGCCGTCATCGCCATGCTGCCGCCCGACATGATGCGGCAGCTGACGGACCGCGCGGTGACCGAGCGCGCCTTCCTCATCGCCGCGCGCAAGGTCGGGCTCGACAAGGACCCGGAGGTCGCCCGCCGCATCCGGCGCGCCGAGGAGCAGGAACTGCAGCAGGCCCTGCTGACCCGCGAACTCGCCGCCCTGGTCACCGACGCCGCCGTGCGCCAGCGCTTCGACCGCGACAATGCCGGCCGCCGCGGCGAGGAGGAGGTCCATGCCCGCCACATCCTGGTCCGCACCGAGACCGAGGCGCGCCAGGTGATCGCCGACCTCGCCCGGCCCGGCGCCGACTTCGCCGCGATCGCCAAGCAGCGCTCGATCGACCCGGGCGCGCAGAACGGCGGCGACCTCGGCTTCTTCAAGAAGGGCGACATGGTGCCCGAATTCGCCAATGCCGCCTTCGCGCTGCAGGCCGGCCAGACCAGCACGACGCCGGTGCGCACGCAGTTCGGCTGGCACGTCATCAGGGTCGAGGCCCGTCGCACCGCCCCGCCCGCTGATTTCGACGAGGTGAAGGACACGCTGCGCCGCCAGTTGATGGAGGAGCAGGTCGGCGTCGTGGTGAACCGGGTGCGCAGCCAGGCCAATATCGAGCGGCTGGACCAGGCGCCGCCGGCGCGCAGCCTGATGGACAATGCCGCGCCGCCGCCGCCCGCATCGGGCGCGCCCGCCACCCCGCCCGCGCGGCGGTAGTCACCGGAGGAACGACCAGAATGAGCCACCCCGTCTCGCCCCTCGCCCTGCCGATGCCCGATCTGGCGCCGGTGCCGGGCGTGCTCGTCGGCACGGCGGAGGTCGGCATCCGATACAAGTCCCGCGAGGACGTGACGATGATGGCCTTTCCGGCCGGCACCACGGTCGCGGGCGTCTTCACGAAGAACCGCTGCCCCGGCGCGCCGGTGGACTGGTGCCGCGGCGCGCTGAAGGGCGGCAAGGCCCGCGCCCTGGTCGTCACCGCCGGCAACTCCAACGTCTTCACCGGCAAGGCGGGGCGCGAGACCTGCGCGCAGACCGCCGCCGCCATGGCGAAGCTCGCGGGGTGCAAGGCCAACGAGGTCTTCCTGGCGTCCACAGGCGTGATCGGGGAGCGCCTGCCGACCGAGAAGCTGACCGGCGCGCTGCCGGGCATCCACGCCGCGCTGACCGAGAAGGACTGGAACGGCGCGGCACGCGCCATCATGACCACCGACACCTTCCCCAAGGCGGCGACCCGCACGGCGAGGATCGGCGATGCCACCGTCACGGTCTGCGGCATCGCCAAGGGCAGCGGCATGATCGCCCCCGACATGGCGACGATGCTCTGCTTCCTTGCGACCGACGCGAAGATCCCGGCCGCGGTGCTGCAGGGGATCCTGAAGAAGGGCTCGGATCGCAGTTTCAATTGCGTCACGGTGGATTCCGACACCTCGACCTCCGACACGGTCCTGCTCTTCGCGACCGGCACCACGAAGCATCCGCGGGTGCCCGCCGCCGGCGGTCCGATGCTCAAGGACTTCACCCGTGCGGTCCACGAGGTGCTGATGGACCTCGCGCTCATGGTCGCGCGCGACGGGGAGGGGGCGCAGAAGCTGATCCAGATCGACGTGACCGGCGCGGTGAGCGCGAAGTCGGCGCATCGCATCGCCATGTCGATCGCCAACTCGCCGCTGGTGAAGACCGCCATCGCCGGCGAGGACGCGAACTGGGGCCGCATCGTCATGGCGGTCGGCAAGGCCGGCGAGCCGGCGGACCGGGACAAGCTCTCCGTCGCCGTCGGCGGCACCTGGATGGCGCGCGAGGGCGGCGTGATCCCCGGCTACGACGAGACCCCCGTGGTCGCGCACATGAAGGGGCGCGAGGTCGAGATCCAGGTCGATATCGGCCTCGGACGCGGCAAGGCGCGGGTGTGGACCTGCGACCTGACGCATGGCTACATCGACATCAACGGGTCCTACCGGTCCTGACCCGGCGTCGCGGGTGAGGGGAGGGTGAGCGTCCTTCTCCTCCTGCCCCTTCTGGTCCTGTCGCCGGCATTGGCCGCGCATGCGCTGTGGCGATGGCTCAGCCTGCGCCGGCCCGCGATCCATCGTTCGGGCCGGGTGACGCTGGTGATGCCGCTGACCGGCCCCGCCCCTGGGCTGGAGGCGCTGGTCGCCGCCTTCGCCGCGCAGACCCTGCCGCCGCGCCGCCTTGTCATCGGCATCGAGTCCAAGGCCGATCCGGCCGCCGCGCGGGTCCGTGCCCTGGCCGCGACCGCGCCCTTCCCGCTGGAGATCCGCTTCGGCGGGCCCGCGGAGCGCTGCGGCCAGAAGAACGCCAACCTCATCGCCGCCTTCGCCGCCATCGATGCCGAGGACGACGCCGTCGTCATGTGCGATGCCGATATCCGGCCGCAGGACTGGTGGCTGTCCGCCGCTGCGACGCCGGCGCTGGCCGGGACCCATGACGTCGTCACCGGCTTCCGTTGGCAGTTGCTGGACGGGCGAGGCCTGGTCGGGCACCTCGTCGCCTGGCTCGACCGCATGGCGGCGACGCTCATCGCGCCGCCGCGCTTCGGCCTGGTCTGGGGCGGCACGGTCGGGCTCTCGCGCCGCGCGCTCGCTGTGCTGGACCTGCCGCGACTGCTGGCCGACACGCTGGTCGACGACCTGACCATCGGCCAGGCCGCTCGGGCGCGGGGCCTCAGGATCATGTCCCGCGGCGCGCTGACCGTGCCGACGCCGTCCGAGGGGAGCGCGGGCAGCCAGCTTCGTTTCATCCGGCGCCAGTTGCAGATCGTGCGGGTTTGCAACCCGCGCGGCTGGGCCGTGGTGATGGTGCTGTTCCATCTCATGGCCGGCAGCTGGATCGCGGCCGCGCTGCTGCTGCCCGACCCGATCGCGGTGGCGGCGCTGCTGCTGGCGGCCGCCTGCGGGCTGCTGCGGGCCTGCGCGCAGTGGCGCATCGGCGCGCGGGTCGGCGTGCAGGACCCGCCGCGCGGCAGCGCGGGGCAGGCCGTGCTGGGCGCACTGCCGGTGCTGCCCGACCTGCTGGCATGCGCGCTGGGCTGGACCATGCTGCGATCGCGGCGCATGCGCTGGCGCCATGTGGAATACGAGATCACCGGCGTGAACCGGGTTCGCGTGGTCGCCCGTGCCGGCTGACCCGCTGCCGCCTTGCCCGATCACCGGCGAGCCCGCCGTCGAGCGCCTGCAATGGGTACCGGCGAAGCTGCTCTACGATCTCTGGAGCAAGGGCGCGCGCACCGACCCGGCGCCGCTGCGGCGCGACTCGGGGCGGATCGGGCTCTATCGCTCCGCCTGCGGCCTCGCCTTCTTCCACCCGGCCTTCGAGGGGTCCTCCGCCTTCTACGAAAGCCTCTATGCGCGGGCGAAGGTGCACCGGGACATGGCCGCGCATGCCGCGACGCGGGAGGATTTCCGCGCCGCCGCCGCGCTCGTGCGGCCCGGCGACGCGGTGCTGGAGGTGGGCTGCGCGCATGGCGCCTTCGCCGCGCTGCTGCCCGGGAGCGTGCGCTACCAGGGGCTCGAGCCGAACGGCGTGCCGCCCGCCGATGGCCCGCCCATCCTGGCCGAGACGGTCGGCGCCCATGCCGCGCGCCATGCCGGCACCTATGACGTCGCCTGCGCCTTCCAGGTGGTGGAGCATGTCGCCGACCCGCTCGGCCTGGCGCGCGACATGGTGGCCTGTCTCAAGCCGGGCGGACGGCTGGTGCTGGCCATGCCGATCTGGCCCTCGCCGCATACGGACCTGCCGAACAACCTGGTGAACCTGCCGCCGCACCACCTCTCCTGGTGGACCGAGGCGGCATGCCGGACGCTGGCTGCCGCGCTCGGCCTGATCGTCGAGCGGACGGCGGCCCTGCCGGCCTATCCGCTGCAGGCGCCGTTGATCTGGACCTGGAAGCTCTGCCCCGTGCGCACCCGGCCCGGGGAATGGGTGAAGCCGCGCTGGCACTGGCATCTTGCGGTGGGGCTGTCGATGTGGGCCGGGGCGTGGATGGCCCGGCTGGCCGGCCTGCCGCGGGACCGCCCGGCGGTGGACGTGCTGCTGGTGGCGCGCCGGCCGGGATAGCGCAGCGGCCGGCGCGCCGCCGAGGGCATCCCCGTCTCGAGGACCGTTGCGCGGCCCGACCGGCCTTCGCGCCCCTGCCATGGGGCGCCGCGATCACCGCGGACCTTGCGCATCCGGCCGGACCGACCGAGTCTTGCGACACGAACCGACCGGGAGGACTCCACGTATGCCGGACCGCCGCGCGCTGCTGGCTGCGCCCTTGCTCGCCGTCGCCTCCGTCGCGGCGCGCGCACAGGGCGCCGCCTGGCCCACGGAAAAGCCCATCGAGGTCATCGTGCCCTTCCCGCCCGGCGGTGGCGTCGACGTGATGACCCGGATGATCCTGCCGCTCGTGCAAGCGCGGCTGCCGGGCAGCAATTTCGTGGTGATCAACCGCGCCGGCGCCGCCGGGCAGCTCGGGCTGGAGGCGACCTTCAACGCGCGCCCTGACGGCTACACCCTGGGCGCCACGACCATCCCCGCGCATAGCGGCATTCCGATCGAGCGCCCCACGCGGTATCGCCCGCTCGACTTCACCTTCATCGCCAACATCGTCGACGACCCGAACGCCATCTTCGTGCGCACGGAGAGCCCGATCCGCGACCTCGCGGGGCTGATCGCGGCGGCGAAGAAGGGACCGGGCGCCGTCACCTATGGCACCACGGGCATCGGCTCGGACGACCACATCATCTGGCTGCTCTTCGAGAGCGCGGCCGGGCTGGCCGAGCAGACGCACATCCCCTTCGCAGGCTCGGCGGCGCTGACGCCGCAGCTGCTCGGCGGGCATCTCGACCTCGCCGTCGGCAATGCAGGGGAGGCGACGGTCCTGGCACGGGAGGGCAAAGTGCGCTTTCTCGGCGTCGCCAAGGCGGAGCGGATGAAGGAGGCGCCCGAGATCCCCACCTTCCGGGAACTCGGCTTCGATATCATCGGCTCGGCCTCCCGCGGCATCGTCGGCCCGCCCGGCATTCCGGAGCCGATCACGGCTCGCCTGCGCGAGGCCTTCGGCGCGGCCATGGCCGATCCTGCCTTCCTGCGCGACGCGGAGCGGCAGGTGATGCCGCTGCGGCCGCTGCTGGGGGACGAATACAAGGCCATGGCGGCGTCGGTGGATGCGCAGCTTCGCGCGCTGTGGCAGCGGCGGCCCTGGCGGGGATAGGGCCGGGTCAGGCGGTCCGCGTTGCCGGCAGCGCCAGCGTGATCGCCCAGCAGAGGCCGAGCATCAGCGCCGCGCCGACGAGGCAGGCCGGCAGCCCGCCAAGGCCGAAGAGCAGGCCGGAGAGCAGGATGCCCGCAAAACGGCCCGCCGCGTTGGCGGCATAGTAGAAGCCGACATCCTCGGCCGCCTTCTCGCTGCCCGCATAGGCCAGCACGAGATAGGAATGGACCGAGGAGTTCACCGCGAAGGCCACGCCGAAGACGCAGAGCCCCGCCGGTACGTAGAGATCGGCGCGCGGCAGCCCCGCCAGCATCAACACGGCCAGCAGCGCCGGCACGGCGGCCAGCGCCAGCGACCAGGTCCGCGCCGCCGCGACCTCCGTCGATAGCCCGTCGGCGCTGCGCCGGACCAGCGCGGGCGCGCTGGCCTGGACCACGCCATAGCCGATGGTCCAGATCGCGAGGAAGCCGCCCACCATGGTGAAGCTCCAGCCCGCGCCATAGAGGAAGACCGGCAGGCCGACGACGAACCAGATATCGCGCGCGCCGAACAGGAAGACGCGGGCGGCGGCCAGCAGGTTGATCGCCCGGCTTTTCGCGAAGAGTTCCCTCGCCGTCTTCGAGGCGCGCGCCTTGCCCATCAGCGGCGGCAGCGAGAGCAGCACGCCCGCCAGCACCAGGGCCAGCATCGCCGCCATGGCCCAGAGCGCGGCTCGGAAGCCCAGCGCCTCCAGCAGCAGGCCACCCAGGAAGAAGCCCGCGCCCTTCATCGCGTTCTTGCTGCCGGTGAACCAGGCGACCCAGCGGAAGAGCGTTCCGCTGGCCTCGCCCGCCGTCAGCTTGATCGCGGATTTGCTGGCGGTCTTGGTGAGATCCTTGGCGATGCCGCAGACGCCCTGCGCAGCCACCACCCAGGCGACCGACAAGGCGGGCGCCCAGCCCGGCGAGACCGCCGAGAGCATCAGGAAGCCCGCGATCTGCGTCGCCAGCCCGACCGCGAGCATGCGCGCGATGCCGAAGCGCGTCGCCAGCCAGCCGCCGATCAGGTTCGCGCCGATCCCCGCCGCCTCGTAGAGCAGGAACAGGAAGGCGAGGGTGAAGGGCGAATAGCCGAGCCGGAAGAAATGCAGCAGCACCAGCATGCGCAGGGCGCCGTCGGTCAGGGTGAAGCCCCAATAGGCGGCGGTGACGATGGCGTAGTTGCGCGCACCCTGGGTCAAGGGCTCAAATCCCGACACGCTCGAGATGGCAGGCGAGATCGACCATGCGGCAGGCATAGCCCATCTCGTTGTCGTACCAGGCATAGACCTTCAGCAGCGTG
>JAIYAI010000505.1 GCA_027489135.1 Acetobacteraceae bacterium | reverse complement strand
TGCTCCTCGGCTTCCCGCGCCAGGCGCTGCACGCGGCGACGCTCGGCTTCAACCACCCGGTAACCGGGGATCGGCTTTCCTTCGAATCCCCCCTGCCGGCGGACATGCGGGGCCTGCTCGAGGCCCTCGGCGATGGTAACGGCGAGACACACTCACATTGACAGTCCGTCACATTCAGTAACCTAGCAAGACGGTCGGTTTTTATTGCGGACCTCTGGGGTCCGTGTTAACCAACGGCTCGGCAGCGCAGGGCGGGTGCCGGAGTCCCAGGGCCGAGCGAGCTCACACCGACGTGACCGGGGTGGGTTCGGCCTGGAGGGCCCGCAGGGCGTTTGGCTGACACGTACTTGGCCGCAGGTGCCCCGCCGTCACAGGGGGTGGACCCGGCGCAGGAGGCACTGAAACCGATGGCTATGACCTCCGTCATACCCCTGGCTCCCGAGGGCAACCTCGCGCGATACCTTCAGGAGATTCGCAAGTTCCCGATGCTCTCCCCCGAGGAAGAGCTGTCGCTTGCGAAGCGCTGGAAGGAAGAGGGGGACGAGAAGGCCGCCCACAAGCTGGTCACCTCGCATCTCCGCCTCGTGGCGAAGATCGCCATGGGCTACCGCGGCTATGGCCTGCCGGTGGGCGAGCTGATCTCCGAAGGCAATGTCGGCATGATGCAGGCCGTCAAGCGCTTCGACCCGGATCGCGGCTTCCGCCTGGCGACCTACGCCATGTGGTGGATCCGCGCGGCGATCCAGGAATACATCCTGCACAGCTGGTCGCTCGTGAAGATGGGCACGACCGCGGCGCAGAAGAAGCTGTTCTTCAACCTGCGTCGCCTCAAGGCGCAGATGTCCGCGCTCGAGGACGGGGATCTCCAGCAGGAGCAGGTGGCGAAGATCGCCAGGACCCTGCAGGTGCCGGAGCAGGACGTGGTGTCGATGAACCGGCGCCTCGCCAGCCCCGACCACAGCCTGAACGCCCCCGTCCGCGCCGACAGCGAGGGCGAGTGGCAGGATTGGCTGGTCGACGACCAGGACACGCAGGAGACCGAGCTCGCCGAGCGCGAGGACATGTCGAACCGCCGCGCCCTGCTGGGCGAGGCGCTGAAGACCCTGAACGAGCGCGAGCGCCACATCCTGATCGAGCGTCGCCTGAAGGACGAGGCGACGACGCTGGAGGAACTTTCCCAGCAGTACGGCATCAGCCGCGAGCGCGTGCGCCAGATCGAGGTGCGTGCCTTCGAGAAGCTGCAGAAGAGCATGAAGACCCAGGTGGTCGAGCGGCGCCTGGCGCTGCAGTAGCCGGCGCGCTCCTCACAGAGCGATCGAAGCCGCCCGGGATTCGTCCCGGGCGGCTTTTTTCATGCGCGCCGGCACGCGCTGTCGCGCGAGAGGATGTCGCCTCCCGGATCAGCGCGTTCTGACCGAACCCCGACACAAGTTCCGATCCAGCGCGTGCAAACCGGTGCGTCCTGGTGCGCCGAGATGCGTCGAGATGCGCACTGGCCCTGCATGGCTTGTGCTCGGTCGCCACGTCTTGTCCGTTACGGCGCCGTGCGGCCGGTCCAGGGCGCCACATCCGGGACGAACGTGCAAGAGATCGGCACGTCTGGGCAAAGCCGGCGCGGCGCTTCGCACCTAGGGTGCGTTGCATCCGATCGAACGCGTTGGGAAGGGGAAGAGACATGGCGACATTCCAGGGTACCGCCGGCAACGACACCATCACCGGGAGCGTCGTATCGCCAGGCGTCGTCCGCAACCCGGTAGGCTCCATCCCCTCGGGACAGCCCGACCTGCTGGACGGCGGCACGGGCGACGACAGCATGGACGGCGGCGGTGGCAACGACACGCTGGTGAGCAGCGGCAGCGCCGACACGCTTCTCGGCAGCGGAGGCGATGACGTGTTCCGCCTCTCCGGCGTCTTCGGGGGTGCGACCGCGGCCCAGATCAACGGCGGCGCCGGCACCGATACCATCGTCCAGACCGGCGCACTGACCCTGACGAACGCCTTCGTCAGCAGTGTCGAGCGACTGGAGCTTTCGGGCACGCTCGGCGCGGTGACGCTGCGCATCGCGCAGCTCGACACCTTCGGCACCATCACCGCGGCGGCGGGTGCGACCACAGGCAGCCTGGTGATCTCGACGCCAACGGATCCCGCGCTGACGGCCATCGTCGACGTGACCGGCCTCTCCCTGCTCAACGTCACCGGCAATGCCGGGCGCGATGCCATCGTCTTCAACACGCCCGGCACCGGCCCCTTCACGAACATCAGCATGGATGCCGGCGACGGCGACGACCTCGTCACGACCGGGGCCGGGAATGACGCGCTTGTCGGCGGGAGCGGCAACGATACCCTGACCGGCGGCGCCGGGAATGACAGCCTCGATGGCGGGACGGGGACGGCCGATTCGCTCTCGGGCGGAGCAGGCAACGACACGATCGTCGTCGGATTCGGCACGATCTTCGCCGATGGCGGGGCCGACGACGACCTGCTGCTGGTCTCGGGCGCCCCGGCGCTGGCGCAGATCATCGGCGGTACCGGTACGGACAGCATCGTCCAGTCCGGCACGCTCGACCTGACCAACGTCACGGTCACGGGCGTCGAGCAGCTCACCCTTGGCGGCACGGTGACGCTCCGCGCCTCCCAGCTCGACGGGCTCGACACCATCGTCGCGGCCACGCCGTCGGGCGTCGGCACCATCGTCATGGGCACGCCGACGGCGCTCGGGCTCACCGCGGCTGCCGCGGTCTCCGGGTTCTCGAAGCTCACCGTGACCGGCAACAGCGATCGGGATTCGCTCACCCTGGTCACCACGGGGCCAGGGACGGCCTCGAACATCCAGGTCGATGCCGGTGGCGGCGCCGATTCCATCTCTACCGGCGACGGCAACGATACGCTGAACGGCGGCACCGACAGCGATACGCTGTTCGGTGGCGGCGGGAATGACATCCTCGACGGTGGCCTCGGGACGGGCGAGGTCCTCACCGGCGGCTCCGGCAACGACACGATCACCGTCGGTCCCGGCACGGCCCTGGCCGATGGCGGGGACGACGATGACAGCTTCCTCGCATCCGGCGGCGCCATCACGGGGCAGATCCTGGGTGGCGCCGGCACCGACACCATCGTCCAGTCCGGCGCGCTGACGCTGACCGACGCCAGTATCACCGGGGTGGAGCGGCTGGCACTCTCGGCCGGCCTCGGCACGGTGACGCTGCGGGCGTCCCAGCTCGATACCTTTGGGACGCTCGTTGCGGCGTCGGGCGCGACCGCGGGCGCGATCGCCCTCGGCACGCCGACCGCGCCCGGGCTCACCGCGGATGTGGCCGTCTCCGGCCTGTCCAGCCTGGCGGTCACCGGCAATGACGGGCGCGACGCCCTCCTGTTCGTGACCGCGAACACGGCGCTGACGGTGAATGCCGGAGCCGGCGACGATGCCATCACCGCGGGCGGCGGCAATGACAGCCTCTTTGGCGAGGGGGGCGCGGATACGCTCGCGGGCAATGATGGCGACGACAGTCTCGACGGCGGCACCGGGCCCGGCGATTCGCTGAGCGGCGGCAACGGCAACGACACCCTCGCGGTCGGCGCCGGCACGCTCTTAGCCGACGGCGGGATCGGCAACGATGTCTTCCGCATCGGCGACAGCGCGGTCACGGGACAGGTCATCGGCGGCGACGGCACGGATGTCATTGTCCAGACCGGGGCGGCGAACCTGACCAATGCTTCCGTCTCGGGCATCGAGCAGCTTGCGCTGGACTCGACGCTCGGCCCGGTGACGCTGCGCGCCTCCCAGCTCGACAATCTGACGACGATCACCGCCGCGGCGGGTGCGACCGGCGGCGCCATCGCGCTCGGCACGGCGACAGGCAGGAACAGCGTCGCCGATGTGGAGGTAGCCGGTCTCGGCCTGCTCACCGTGACCGGCTTCGCCGGTCGGGACGCGCTGACCTTCCTCACCACCGGGGTGGGGACCTTCACCAACATCGCGGTCAATGCGGGCGCGGGCGATGACTTGATCAATGGGGGTGCCGGGGACGACACGCTCCGGGGCGAGGGGGGTACCGATACGCTCAGCGGCGGCATCGGGAATGACAGCCTCGACGGCGGCGCCGGCACGGGTGATGTGTTGTCGGGGGGCGCCGGCAACGACAGCCTCGCGCTGGGCGGCAATGTCGCCAGCGCCAATGGCAGCGACGGCGATGACAGCTTCTTCGCCACCGGCAACATCGGCACCGCGACGTCGATTGCGTCGATCTTCGGCGGCATCGGGACGGACAGGATCGTCCAGACCGGCGCGCTGAACCTCACCAATGCGGCGATCACGGGCGTCGAGACGCTCGCGCTCTCCGGCGTGGGCTCGGCAACGCTCCGCGCCTCCCAGTTCGACAACTTCGCCACCATCAGCGCGGCCGCGGGCGCGACCACGGGCGCGATCGTGCTGTCCACGCCGACGGACCTGGCCTTCGTCGCTGACGTCGAGGTGTCGGGGCTCAGCAGCCTGACGGTCACCGGCAATGCCGGGCGCGACACGCTGGCATTCCTCTCCGCGGCGACGAGCATCACGGTGAACGCGGGCAACGGCGACGATTTGATCACCAGCGGCGATGGCAACGACGTGCTGCTGGGGCAGGCGGGGAACGATTCCCTCCTCGGCGGTGCCGGCAATGACAGCCTCGACGGCGGCGCCGGCGTAGGCGAACTCCTCGCCGGCGGCGATGGCAACGACACGATCGTTCTCGGCGCGAATGTCACAGAGGCCGAGGGCTCGATCGGCAACGATGTCTTCCTGGCCTCCGGCGTCATCGGCACCCTCGCGGCGCCGGCCACCATCACGGGTGGGGACGGCCAGGACACGATCGTGCAGACCGGCACGCTGGACCTGACCAACACCTTCACCTCGGGCGTGGAGACGCTGGCGCTCTCGGGCGCCCTGTTTGCCGTGACGCTTCGCGCGTCGCTTTTCGACACGCTGACAACCATCACCGCCGCGGCCGGCGCCACGACCGGGGCGCTGATCCTCTCTACGCCCACCGACCCCGCATTCGTCGCCGATGTCGGGGTGTCGGAGCTGGCGGCGCTGTCCGTCACGGGGACGTCCGGCCGGGACGCGCTGACCTTCCTCACGGCAGGCGCGGGGCCCTTCACAGACGTCACCGTCACCGCCGGCGGCGGGGCGGACTCGATCACCGGGGGCGGGGGGGACGATGTCCTGCTCGGTCAGGGCGGCAACGATACCCTGCTGGGGGACGCCGGCAACGACAGCCTGGACGGCGGCGCCGGGACCGGCGAAAGCCTGTCCGGCGGCATTGGCGACGACAGCATCGCGGTGGGCACGAATATCGGCCTGGCTGATGCCGGGGACGGCAATGACAGCTTCTTCGCCGCCGGCACCATCGGGACCGCGTCGAGGCCTGCCCAGATCATCGGCGGGGCGGGTACGGACACGCTGGTGCAGACCGGCGTACTCGATCTGAAGGGCGCGTCCGTATCGGGCATCGAGACGCTTGCCCTTTCCAGCGCGCTTGGCGCGGTGACCTTGAACGGTGCGCAGTTCGACATGTTGACGAACATCACGGCCGCCAACGGTGACACGACGGGAACGCTGATGATCACGTCGGCAACGCCTTTGAACACCGTGGCCGAGGTGGTGGTATCCGATCTGGCGACGCTGTTCGTCACGGCCAGTGGCGGACGCGATGTCCTGATCTTCACTGCTCCGCTTGCGGGCCAGCCTGCGGCCGTCAACGTCAACGCCGGCAGCGGGAACGATGCCATCGCTGGCGGCGCCGGTGCCGACACGCTCGACGGTGGCTCGGCGAATGACTCGCTGGCAGGACGGGGCGGGGCGGACAGCCTGAACGGAGGCGATGGGAATGACAGCCTGAACGGCGGGATCGGCAACGATACGCTCTTCGGCGGGGCTGGCTTTGACCGCTTCAGGTTCGCCTCGCCGCTCGAAGGGGTCGACACGATCCTCGATTTCAGCGGAGGCGACCAGATCGAGATTGAGCGCTCCGGCTTTGGTGCCAGCCTGTTTTCGAGCCCCTCGGGCTTCCCGCTGGTCCCCGGTCGCTTCGTGAGCGGCACGACGGATCAGGCCACGAGCGGCGCCGGCACCGGTCAATTCGTTTTCAATACGACCACGAGCACACTGTCCTGGGATGCAGACGGTCTCGGCGGCGTCGGCTCGGTCGCATTCGCCGTCTTCGCGCCTGGCACTTCGCTGTCTGCCAGCGACATTCTTGTTTTCCCCTGACCCGACCCGCCACGGCCCGCCCCATCCCGGCGGACCATGGCCATCATCGCCGCGGCGGATTGGACGCCGCCGCGGCGCCGCGCCAGCTTCGGGGGGAAGCAGCCTCATGGAGCCCCCCATGCCCGACACCCAGCCCCCGCCCGCGCCGCCGCCCTCCATCCGGATTGGCCATGTCCACCTGAAGGTGGCCGAGATCCCCCGCGCGCTGGCCTTCTGGCGCGATGCGCTCGGCTTCCAGGTCCAGCAGTCCCGCCTCGGCCCCGATGGCCGCGGCGCCGTCTTCCTCTCGACCGACGGCTACCACCACCACATCGCCCTCAACACCTGGGAGAGTGCGGGTGGCCCGCCGCCGCCCCGTGGCACGACCGGCCTCTACCACGTGGCGCTGCTCTACCCGGACCGCCCGGCCCTGGCGCGGGCGCTGCTGCGCCTGCTGCAGCACGGGGTCGATCTCGACGGCGCCTCCGACCACGGCGTGTCGGAGGCGATCTACCTGCGCGACCCGGACGGCAACGGGGTCGAACTCTACTGCGACACGCCGCGCATCGCCTGGCCGCGCGACGCGGAGGGGAACCTGGCGATGACCACCGGCCGCCTCGATCTGCAGGCGCTGCTCCGCGAGGCAACGGAGCCGGCGCCCGGCACCGCGCCTTGATTCGGCCCGATTCGCGGACCACATCGCGCGGGTCCCGAGGCGTCGCGCCGCGTCGGGCAGCACGGCAACCGTCAAGGGATCCGCGATGCCCGCGTGCCTACCAATCCGCCCTGTGGCCCCGGGCCGCCCGTGACCGTGCCCGAGGAGGCCCAGCCCGCCGGCATCGGCTGGCGCCGCGCCCTGGTCCGCTTCTGGCGGCTTGCCGGGCCCTTCTGGACTGCCCGTGACAGCCGCCGCCAGGCACTCGGCCTGCTGGCGCTGCTGCTCGCGCTGAACGCGGCCGAGGTCGCGCTCTTCCTCCGCTTCAACACCTGGAACCGCGACCTCTTCGACGCGCTGGAGCAGCGCGACGCGGACCGCGTGTTCACCGAATGCGGCGTGCTGGCGCTGATCGTGATCGGCTTCTGCGCCATCACCAGCACCGCGCTGCTGACCCGCCGCCGCCTGGCGCTGACCTGGCGCGCCTGGCTCTCGGCCCGGCTCAGCGCGCGGTGGCTCGCCGCCGGCCAGGGCGGCGCGCCGAACCCCGATGGCCGCATCGCCGAGGATGCGCGGATCGCGACCGAGGAGGCGATCGAACTCTTCGCCTCCTTCGCGAACGCGATCATCACCCTGGCGATCTTCGTCGGCGTGCTCTGGGCGCTGTCGGACCATCCGCCGGTCATGATCGGCGGCGTCGACGTGGTGGTCCCGGGCTACCTCGTCTGGCTCGCGCTCGCCTATGTCGGGGCGGGGCTGGCGGCCACCCTGCTGGCGGGCCGGACCCTGGTGCGCAGCACCGACCTGCGCCAGGGGCGGGAGGCCGACTACCGCGCTGCGCTGGTGCGGCTGCGCGACGCCTCGCTGCGCCGCCCCGCCGATGGCGGCGTGCTGGCGCGGCTGTTCGAGACGCTGGGTCAGGCCTTCAACCGGCAATCCGCGGCCTTCGCCATGCTGGAGGTCTTCGTCTGCTTCTTCACCCGCTTCGGGCTGGGCCTGCCCTTCCTGATCGCGACCCCGGCCTATCTTGCGGGGGTGGTCTCGCTGGGCTGGGTGATGCAGGCGGCGCAGGCCTTCACGACGGTGGCGGGGGCGTTGAGCTGGCCGATCGGCAACATGCCGCGCATCGCCACCTGGCGCGCCTCGGCCGAGCGCGTGATCCTGCTGCACGAGAGCGTGTCCCCCGCTGCGTCCACGGCGGCGGTGGCGGAGACGCCGCCCGAGGGGGCGAAGCTGCCGGCCTGATCCGCCTTCAGCCCTCTTCGGCCGCTTCCCGCCAGCGCGCCGCGGTCACCGCGGGGTCCAGGGTGAGCCGGCCCAGCACCTGCTCGAGCGCGAGGCTCGCCTCTCCCGTCGCGCGCAGCTCGGCGACGATCTCGACCCGCTCGCTGCCCTCGACATTGTGGCTGTCGAGGCCGCGGAGATGCAGCCCCTCCGCCTTCAGCCCCTGCAGCAGCAGGGTGCGCACCCGCGCCTCCTCCGGCCCGAGGCAGATGGCGCTGACCCGGTAGCCGCGCGGCTCGTCCGGCTCCGGCGCCGCCTCGGCGGACTGGCGGTGCACCAGCGCGATGATCGGCCGCAGCACCGCGTTCACAACGACGACGAGCCCCGCGAGCAGCGCCGCATGCGCCAGCATCCCGATGCCGCAGAGCAGCCCGACCGCGGCTGAGCACCAGAGGGTCGCGGCGGTGTTCAGCCCGCGGACGTTCAGCCCCTCCTTGAAGATCACGCCGGCGCCGAGGAAGCCGATGCCGGAGACGACCTGCGCCGCGACACGGGTCGGGCTCGCCTCCCCGGGCACGAGCTGGGAGAAGAGGACGAAGCCCGCGGCGCCGAGGGCGACAAGGGTGTTGGTGCGCAGCCCCGCCATGCGCTGGCGCCACTGCCGCTCCACCCCGATCGCGGCGCCGAGCAGCAGGGCCGCGCCGAGGTTGTCGGCGGCGTCGTACCATTCGATCGACATGCGCCGGGCTTACCGGGGCCGCGGGCCGGCGTCAGCAGCCATTTGGTGACAGCTGCATGACCCTGGAAGGCGCCTCCATGCTGGCGCCGGCGCCCGCGCGGTCCTACATGCAGGGCAACCCCGAATTCCCGCCGAAGAGCACGCCCCGATGGACACCGCCATCGCGCCCGCCGACTCACCCGCGCCGCTGTCCACCGCGGCGGCCGAGGCCGAGCGCCGGCGCACCTTCGCCATCATCGCCCACCCCGATGCCGGCAAGACCACGCTGACCGAGAAGCTGCTGCTGAAAGGCGGCGCCATCCAGCTTGCCGGCGCGGTGCGCGCCAAGGGCAATGCGCGCCGCACGCGGTCGGACTGGATGAAGATCGAGCAGGATCGCGGCATCTCCGTCGCGACCTCCGTCATGACCTTCGAGCGCGGCGGGCTGATCTTCAACCTGCTCGACACGCCGGGCCACGAGGATTTCTCCGAGGACACCTACCGCACGCTCACCGCCGTCGACGCCGCGGTGATGGTGCTGGACGCCGCGAAGGGCATCGAGGCGCAGACGAGGAAGCTCTTCGAGGTCTGCCGACTCCGCGACATCCCGATCGTCACCTTCGTCAACAAGATGGACCGCGAGGCGCGCGACCCCTTCGAACTGATCGACGAGATCGAGAAGACCCTGGCGCTGGATGCCGCGCCCGTCGCCTGGCCCGTCGGCCGCGCCTCCACCTTCGCCGGTACCTTCGACCTGTTGGAGAACCGCTTCCTCCCCGTCGATGCGACGGACGAGGAGGCCGTGCCGCTCGACGGGCCCGAGGATCCGCGCCTCGCCGCGCTGGTGGGGGAGGAGCGCGCCGCGGCGCTGGCCGAGGAGAGCGGCCTCGCGCTCGCCGCCTGCCCGGAATTCGACCTGCAGAAGTTCCGGGAAGGCACGCTGACGCCGGTGTTCTTCGGCTCGGCGCTGCGCGATTTCGGCGTCGGGCACCTGCTGGACGGGCTTGCGCGCTATGCCCCGCCGCCCGGCATCCGCGCCGCCGACCCGCGCTCCGTCGAGCCCGGCGAGGACCGCCTGACCGGGTTCGTCTTCAAGGTCCAGGCCAACATGGACCCGAACCACCGCGACCGTGTCGCCTTCGTCCGGCTCTGCTCGGGGCGGCTCTGGAAGGGCATGCGCCTCAAGCAGGTGCGCACCGGCAAGCAGGTGCCGGTGAATGCGCCGCTGTTCTTCTTTGCCAAGGACCGACAGGTGGCGGAGGAGGCCTGGCCCGGCGACGTCGTCGGCGTCGCCAACCACGGCCAGCTTCGCATCGGCGACACGCTGACCGAGGGCGAGGAGCTGAATTTCCGCGGCGTGCCCTCCTTCGCGCCCGAGATCCTGCGCACCGTCCGCCTCGAGGACCCGATGCTGGCGAAGAAGCTGCGCACGGCGCTGGCCCAGCTGGCGGAAGAAGGGGTGGTGCAGCTCTTCAAGCCGCTCGACGGCTCGCCGCCCGTGGTCGGCGTGGTGGGACAGCTGCAGCTCGACGTCCTGCAGAGCCGCCTCAAGGTGGAATACGGCGTCCCCGCGGGCTTCGATGCGACGCGCTGGGACATGATGCGCTGGGTCACCGGCGAGCGCGCGGAGATCGACCGCTTCATCGCCGCCAACCGCTCCGACAGCGCCGAGGACCATGACGGGGAGGCGGTGGTCTTCTTCTCCTCCGACTGGCGCCGCAAGCGGGCCGAGGAGGAGTTCCCGAAGCTCCGCTTCCACGCCGTGCGCGAACAGCACGGCGTCGTCCACGCGGCCCGCTGACGGGCCAGCGATGCCCGCACCGCTCCCCATCGCCGTCGTACCGGTGGGCCCAAGGGGAGGGCATAGTTTCGGCCGCATCGCCTTCACCCGCTGCCCCGGCCGGCGCGACCCCGGCGCCGCGGCGCGCTGCCTGCGCGAGGACCTCGCCGCCATCCGCGCCTGGGGCGCGGGGCTGCTGGTGACGCTGGTGGAGGCCCAGGAACTCGACCTGCTCGGCGTGCCCGATCTCGGCGCCCGGGCGCGCGCCGCGGGCATGGCCTGGCTGCACCTGCCGATCGTCGATTTCGGCGTGCCCGATGCGGCCTTCGAGTCGACCTGGATCACGGCGGGTGAGGCGATCCGCACGCGCCTGCGGGCCAAGCGCGACGTGCTATTGCATTGCCGTGGCGGGCTCGGCCGATCCGGCACCATCGCGGCACGGCTGCTGGTGGAGCTTGGCACGGACCCCGAGACGGCGATCGCCGCCGTCCGCGCCGCCCGCCCCGGCGCCGTCGAGACGGCGGCGCAGGAGGCGCATATCCGCGCTCAGGGCCGGTCGTAGGCAATGCCGAAGCGGGCGGTGAACTCGTTCAGCGTGTAGCGGTCCACCTGCGCCAGGCAGGGCTCCGGATCGCCATGGCGGAACATGTAGATCAGCACCTCGTGCCCTTGCAGCGCGATGCGGCAGAACGCCTGCTCCGGCGTCACCTGGTGGCCGGGGCAGACGTCGAGGTCGGCATGGGGAATCTTCTCCTCGAAGGCGGCGTAGGAGAAAAAGCAGGCCTTCTCGGCCAGCGCTGGCATGGCCGCGAGGCAGGCCGCGCCCGCCAGGGCCGTCACACGCATCATCCGTCGCATCCTTGCTGCTCCCATGCTGGGCGGGCCGCACCGGGCGCCGATCCCCGACGGCGCGACCCGCGCCGGAACCGATCACCAACGGCGGCGCAACGTCCATCGGCGGACGCGTCATGCCGCCAGGCTTCGTCGACCTGTAGCAGCCGCGGGGCCCTGCCGCCTCGATCCTGCGCAAACGCGAAACGGCGCGGGACCGACCGGTCCTGCGCCGTCTGTCACGCCCGCCGCGTTCCCGGCGCTGGGATCAGTCCGCCAGGAAGCTCCGCAGCGCGCGGCTGCGATTGCCGGTCTGCAGTTTCTTCAGCGCCTTCGCCTCGATCTGGCGGATGCGCTCGCGCGTGACGCCGAAGGTCTTGCCGACCTCCTCGAGCGTGTGGTCGGAGGGCATGCCGATGCCGAAGCGCATGCGCAGGATACGCTCCTCGCGCGGGGTCAGGCCGCTCAGCATGCGCGCCGCCGCGTCGCGCAGCGACTGCCGTGCCACCGCGTCGAAGGGCATGATCGCGTCCCGGTCCTCGATCAGGTCGCCGAGCTCCGCGTCGCCCTCCTCGCCGATCGGCGTCTCGAGGCTCACCGGCTCCTTGGCCAGGCGCTGCACGGCGCGGACCTTCTCGATCGGCATGCCGAGGCGGTTCGCCAGTTCCTCGGGCGTCGGCTCACGGCCCGTCTCCTGCGCCAGGCGCCGGCCGACGCGCGCGATCTTGCCCGCGGTCTCCGCCATGTGGACGGGGACGCGGATCGTGCGCGCCTGGTCGGCGATGGCGCGGGTGATCGCCTGGCGCACCCACCAGGTGGCGTAGGTCGCGAACTTGAAGCCGCGGCGCCAGTCGAACTTGTCGACCGCGCGCATCAGGCCGATGTTCCCTTCCTGGATCAGGTCGCCGAACATCAGGCCGCGGTTGCGGTACCGCTTGGCGATATGGACCACGAGGCGGAGGTTGG
>JAIYAI010000636.1 GCA_027489135.1 Acetobacteraceae bacterium | reverse complement strand
CCTGGGCGCTGCGCAACCCGCTGGCCGTCGGCGCCGGGGCCATCGCCGGCATGGTCATGGCGGGCTTCGCCTATACCCAGATCGGCAGCACCTTCATGCCGGTGATGGACGAGGGCACGCCGGTCATCTCGCTCCGCAAATATCCGACCATCAGCGTCGAGGAGGCGGCCGAGACGGACATGCGCATCCAGCGCGAGATCATGGCCGCGGTGCCGGAGGTGCGCGGCATCATGGGCCGCGCCGGCGCCGACGAACTCGGCATCGATCCGGCCGGGCTGAACGAGACCGACTTCTTCCTCACCCTCGCGCCCAAGTCGACCTGGCGGGTCCGGGACACGCAGTGGCTGCTCGGCGAGCTGCGCAAGGTAATGGACCAGGTCCCCGGCCTGTCCTACGCGTTCAGCCAGCCCATCGACATGCGCGTGCAGGAGCTGGTCATCGGCGCCCGCGGCGACGTCGTCGTGAAGGTCTTCGGCCCGGACATGGCGGAACTGAACCGCCTGGCGCGGGAGATCGGTCAGGTGATCCGCGGCATCCCCGGCGCCACCGACGTGTTCGCGCTGCGCAACGAGGGGCAGAAGTACCTCACCGTGCGCGCCGACCGCCTCGCCGCCGGTCGCCTCGGCATCAATGCCGACGAGGTGCAGCAGGCGCTGCGCGTCTGGGTGGACGGCAAGCCGCTCGGCATCGTGCTGGAGGGCGACCGCCGCATCCCGCTGACCCTCCGCGGGGAGGAGGCGCTGCGCCGGTCGCCGGACGACCTCGCCCGTGTGCCGGTGGTGCTGCCGCAGGGTGGCGCCGTCGAACTCTCCCAGCTTGCCACTATCCTCGAGGACGAGGGCGTGGTGCAGGTGATCCGCGAGGATGCGCAGCGCTACCAGACCGTGCTTGCGAACGTCCGTGGCCGCGACCTGGTCGGCTTCGTCGACGAGGCCGTCGCCGCCGTCTCCCAGCGCGTGCAGCTGCCGCAGGGCTATACGCTCGATTGGGGCGGGCAGTTCGAGAACCAGCAGCGCGCCTCCGCACGGCTCGCCGTGGTGGTGCCGCTCGCGCTCTGCCTGATCTTCCTGCTGCTCTACCTCACCTTCGGGTCGGTGCGGCAGGCGGTGCTGGTCTTCTGCAACGTGCCCTTCGCCGCGATCGGCGGCGTCATCGGCCTGTGGGTGTCGGGCGAGTTCCTCTCCGTCCCCGCCTCGGTCGGCTTCATCGCGCTGATCGGCATCGCGGTTCTGAACGGCGTGGTGCTGATCAGCTACGTCAACCGGCTGATTGCGGAGGAGGGGCTGTCCCTGAATAAGGAGGAGCGAGAGGGGGCCAAGCGCCGCATGACCCCGGTGACGCTGACCGCCGCCATCGCCGCCTTCGGCCTGGTGCCGTTCCTCTTCGCCACGGGCCCGGGCGCGGAGATCCAGCGTCCCCTCGCGGCCGTGGTGATCGGTGGCCTGGTGACGGCGACGGTGCTGACGCTGATCCTGCTGCCCATCCTGTACGACCGCTTCGCCCTGCCGCGCAGCGAGAGGCTGGCGATGCAGGAGCAGGGGGCGGAGGATGAGCGCGGCGATCCCACGCCGTCGCGGCCGCTGCCCCTCGCGCACCCGATGCCGCCACGCATGACGCCCCAGGGGGCAGCGCACGCGCCACCCCAGGTACACCCCCAGGCGCCACCGCGCCGGCAGCCGGCGGAATAGCGATATGGCTGCCCCTCGCCACGCCGGCGCCGCGCTGCTCGGCGCCGCGATGCTCCTCGGCCTGCCCGCCGCGGCGCAGACGCCTCTCTCCCCGCGGCCGGGCGCGGTGCCGCCGTCGGTGAACCCGCCCGGCCCCGCCGTGCTGCCCCCCGTGGCCTCGCCCGTGCCGGTGCGGCCGCCCATCGCCGCACCCCCGGCGGAGCGTCCGCCCGCCGCCGCACCTCCCCCGGCGGAGCGCCCGCCGCCCCGCACCAACGCGCGCAATGGCCGCGAGCGCATGGCGGAACCGGCACAGATCAACGGCTCGGAAGCGCCGGCGCCGGCGGTGACGACCGCTCTCGCCCGTGACCTCGAGGCTGCCATGACGATCGACGCCGCCGGGCGCGGCGTGCTCGCCGGGCGTGCGGCGGTGCGTGCGCGGGACGCGCAGGTGAACTCCCTGATCGCCGGCTCGCCCTCCATCGGCGGCGAGGCGCGGTCCGACCTGCGCGGTCCCGGCACGGCGCGGGAGGCCGCACTGGAATTCGCGGCACCGATCTGGCTGCCGGGTCAGCGCAGCGCCCTCGCAGGCACGGTGGAGGCCGGAGTGACCGAGGCCGACCGCCGCTTCGAGCTGCGCCGCCTGGAGGTCGCCGGGTTGCTGCGCGACGCCTACTGGGCCGTGGGTGCCGCGGAATCCGACCTGCGCCTCGCGCGCGAACGCCTGGCCACGGCGCGCGACATCGCCCGCGACTTCGACCGTCGGGCGCATTTCGGCGACATCTCGGGCACCGAGGCGCTGCTTGGCCGCAACGAGGTGCTGACGGCGGAGGTGGAGATGGCGCGTGCCGGGGCGGCGCTTGCCGTCGCCCGCGCCGCCTACCGCACCCTGACCGGGGGCAGCGACGCGGCGCTGGCGGCCCCCGGCGCCGGTGCGGGAGGCATGGCCGGCGCGCGGCCGGAACCGCTGCCCTCCCGCCCCGACACGCGGGCGCACCCGGCCCTGGTCGCAGCCTCCGCGGCGCTGGATGCGGCGGAAGCGAAGCTGCGCCTCGTGGAGGCGACGCCGCGCGACAACCCGGAACTCGGCATCTATGCCCGCAGCCAGTATGGCAGCGTGACGGAGCAGGGTACCTCGCTCGGCGTCCGCTTCCGCCTGCCGCTGGCGACCGAGGCGCGCAACGCGCCCCGCCGCGCCGAGGCCGAGGCGGAGCGCACCAAGGCACTGGCGGAGCTGGAACAGGCGAAGCGGGTGCTGGAGGGCGAGCTGCAGCAGGCGCGCATCCGCCTCTCGGCGGCGCAGCAGGCGCGGCGCCTGGCGGCGGAGCGCCGCAGCGTCGCGGAGCAGCAGATGGTCGCGGCGCGGAGCGCCTTCGCCAACGGCGAGATCGGCGCCTTCGACCTGTTCCGCGTGCGCCAGCTGCAGTCCGAGGCGCTGGCGGCCGAGGCGCAGGCGGCGAACACGCTCGGCCGGGCGCGGTCGGCGCTGAACCAAGCGCAGGGGATCATCCCCGAATAGCAGAAGGGGCCGGCCGCGCTGGCGACCGGCCCCTCGCCGCGTTCCGCGGGACGACGCGGACTACCGCCCGAAGGCGCGCTTCAGCTCCTCCACCAGGTCGGTCTTCTCCCAGGTGAAGGTGCCCTTCTCGGCGTCCGGCGTACGGCCGAAGTGGCCGTAGGCGCTGGTCGGGACGTAGATCGGGCGATTCATGTGCAGGTGCTCGCGTATGCCGCGGGGCGACAGGTTCACCAGCCCGTCGATCACCTTGGCCAGCTTCACCTCATCAACGTCGCGGCCCGTGCCATGCAGGTCGAAATAGACCGAAAGCGGCTTGGCGACGCCGATCGCGTAGCTGACCTGGATGGTGCACTTGTCGGCGAGGCCGGCGGCGACGATGTTCTTCGCCACGTAGCGCGCGGCATAGGCGGCCGAGCGGTCGACCTTGGTCGGATCCTTGCCGGAGAAGGCACCGCCGCCGTGCGGCGCCGCGCCGCCATAGGTGTCGACGATGATCTTGCGCCCCGTCAGGCCGCAATCGCCGTCGGGGCCGCCGATGATGAAGGTGCCGGTGGGGTTCACGTAGAGCTCGGCATCGGGGCACATCCAGCCCTTGGGTAGGCTGGTCTCGATGATCGGCTTCACGATCGCCTTGATCTGCGCCTGCTCCAGGTGCTCCTCGTGCTGCGTTGACAGCACGATGGAGGTGGCACCGACGGGCTTGCCATCGACGTAGCGCAGCGTGACCTGGGACTTCGCGTCGGGCAGCAGGCCCTTCACCGCGACGTCGCCGGCGCGGCGCATCTCGCTGATCCGGCGCAGGATGAGGTGCGCGTAGTAGAGCGGCGCCGGCATGAGTTCCGGCGTCTCGGTGCAGGCGTAGCCGAACATGATGCCCTGGTCGCCGGCGCCCTCGTCCTTGTTGCCGGAGGCGTCGACGCCCTGGGCGATGTGCGCGGACTGGGCGTGCAGGTGGCACTCCACATGCGCGTCGCGCCAGTGGAAGCCTTCCTGCTCGTAGCCGATGTCGTGCACCGCCATCCGGGCCCGGTGGATCAGCAGTTCCGGCGTGATGGAGGCCGGG
>JAIYAI010000136.1 GCA_027489135.1 Acetobacteraceae bacterium | reverse complement strand
CAGCAGCTACTTCAGCAGCGCGGACAGCTTCGCGATGATCCGCGGCGGCCATATCGACCTGTCGATCCTCGGCGCGCTGCAGGTGGCGGGTAATGGCGACCTCGCCAACTGGATGATCCCCGGCAAGATGGTGAAGGGGATGGGCGGCGCGATGGACCTCGTCGCCGGCGTGAAGAAGGTGGTCGTGCTGATGGAGCACACCGCCGGCGGCAAGTCGAAGCTGCTGAAGCAGTGCAACCTGCCGCTGACCGGCGCGCGGGTGGTCGACATGGTGATCACGGAGCTCGCGGTGTTCGAGATCGCCCGCAAGGGCGACACCCGCGTCACCCTGATCGAACTCGCCCCCGGCGTGACCGAGGCCGAGGTGCGCGAGAAGACAGAGGCCGACTACCAGGTGGCGCTGCGCAACGCGGCCTGACCGGTCCCGATCGAAACGATGTGGCGAGGTGGGCGTTGCGCCCGCCCCGCCGACCATTGCAGGATGTGGACGGAGCCCCATCTCCCTAGAGGCACCCCGACACCGCCGGCTGCGGACGGCGCCATCCCCTGTCGAGCATCTTCGGGAAACTTCAGACGTGACGATCCAGACACCGGCCAAGCCACAGATCCACAACGCATCCTTGGTCGATCGTCCGACCCGGGAAGAAGCCGAAGCCGCAGTGCGCACCCTGCTGCGCTGGACCGGCGACGATCCGGATCGCGAAGGCCTGATCGACACGCCCGCCCGCGTCGTCCGCGCCTATGAGGAATTCTTCGCCGGTTACGCCGTCGACCCCGTCGACCTCCTCGCCCGCTCCTTCGAGGAGACGGACGGCTACGACGAGATGGTCATCCTCCGCGACATCCGCCTGGAGAGCCATTGCGAGCACCACATGGTGCCGATCATCGGCAAGGCGCATATCGCCTATCTGCCGGAAGGCCGCGTCGTCGGCATCTCCAAGCTCGCGCGCGTGATCGAGGTCTATGCCAAGCGCCTGCAGATCCAGGAGAAGCTGACCGCGCAGGTGGCCAACACCATCAACGACGTGCTGAAGCCGAAGGGCGTCGCGGTGGTGATCGAGGCGGCGCACCAGTGCATGACCACGCGCGGCATCCACAAGCCCGGCGTCACCATGGTGACCAGCCGCATGCTCGGCGCCTTCCGCGACGATCCGTCGACGCGGCGGGAGTTCCTGGCGATGATCGGCGGCCATCGCGGCTCGGTCGAAGGCTGATCCGCGCGGCGCCCCACTCGCGGCGCCGGTCCGTCTCCGACGGCTGGGCGGCCCGGGCGGCAACCGCCCCCCATCGGGGGTGACCGCGACGCCGGTCCCCCCGCCTGCGCGCCGTGAACGACAGTCCGGAGCGGGTCGGCCTCAGGCGATCAGGAAGACGTCGCCCAGCGCGGCCCTGGTCGCGCCGTCGATCTGCGCGAGCAGTACGAAACCGTCGCCGCCACCATCGGCATCGACCCGCAGGCGCACGCCCTCCACCCTCTCGACGAGGCGCAGAAACCCCTGCGCCTGCAGTCCCGCAAGGTCGGCGGGATGCGCCGCCGATGCGAAGACGTCGCGCAGATCGATGCGGTCGCCCGCCGCAGCGTCGAAATCGGTGATGCGGTCCGGACGATCCGCCACCGAGCCGAAGACGAAGAGATCGGCGCCGCCCCCGCCCGCCAGCGTGTCGCGGCCACCAAGGCCGCTGATGGTGTCGGCGGACGCGCCGCCCAGGAGCAGGTCGGCCTCCGCGGTCCCGGTCAGCATGACACCCTGCGCCCAGGGCGCACTGGTGTCGATCGCGGGCGCCGCGTCGAGCAAGCGGTTGCCGGAGAGCGTGGCCGGGCCGCTGGCGATGCCGCCCGTCCCGAGGCCCCAGATCGCGTTGTCATGCACGCTCGCCGTCACGGTGGTCTGGTTCAGCAGCAGCCGCGCGCTGGGCGAAGCGAGGTCGTTCACCACGATGTTCCCGGCGAGCTCGAGGCTCGATCCGGGATAGTCGAATCCTTCGCCGCCGAAATGCACGATCGCCGGGTTCTGCGACCGCGGCCCCTGTTCGATCAGGTTGCCGGCGACCAGCGCCTTGCCGCCGTTCGGCAGGTCGATGCTGTAGCTGGCCGTGCCCGTCGGCCCGTCGACGATGCGGCTGCCGGTGATGATGGTGGCGTCTGCGCGGCTCTTGATCTCGTGCCCCACCACCGCATCGTGGATGTAGCAATCCTCGATCGTCAGGCTGGCGATGCGGCCGACATAGATGTTGTGGGTGTAGCCGTCGCCGGCGCCGTTGTGGGCGAACTCGCTGTCGCGGATGGTGATGCGGCCGCCGGCAACCGGATTGGCCAGGAGGCCGTCCTGGTTGTCGTGCACGTAGCAGTCGGTCATCAACAGCGCGCCGCCCTGGTAGCGCACGCCCGCCCCATTGCCGTCCGCCACCTTCGCGCCCGAGATCTCCAGGTGGTCCAGGGTGACGTCGGTGTTGGTGACGATGATGCCCTTGCCGTTCGGCGGCGGCACGGTGGCCAGCAGATGCGCCATGCCGCCCACCGCGGCGATGGTGATCTTCGCATTCACCGTGACGAAGTCGTTCACATAGGTCCCGGCTTGGACCTGCACGGTGTCGCCGTCCCGCGCCGCGGCGACGGCGGCGGCGATGGTCGTGAATTGCCCGCCCGCCCCGACGGTCAGAATGCTCATGCCGGTCCTGCCCTGCGCCCTGTATGCGCAAGGCTCTCGCATGCGTGAACCGGGGCGACAACCCTGGATTGCGGCCAATCCGTACCCGCGACTATACCGTGAGTGCGCTTTTCCTAATCCAGGAGACCCTCGGTCAAGCCGCTGCCTCGGCCTCGATCTCGACCTTGAAGCGCGGGTCGGCCAGCCCGGCCACCACCAGCAGGGTGGAGGCGGAGACGGCGCCGTCCATCGCCGTGCCCCGCGCCGTGCGCCAGGCCGGGATCAGCGCGGGATCGGTCAGGAAGACGGTCATCTTCACCACGTCGTGGAAGGTCAGCCCCTCCGCCGCGAGGATCGCCTTCAGGTTGGCCAGCGCCTGATCGATCTGCTTCACCGGGTCGTCAATGATCGTCCCATCCGGTGCGACGCCGATCTGGCCGGAGATGACAAGGCGCCTGGCCGCGCCCTCGACGCGGACTGCGTGGGCGTAGCGGCCGCCCGTGGAGTGCACGGTCGGCGGGTTTACCTGTGTCAGCGTCGGCATGGCGTGTCCTCCCGGCGGGGTTGCGCGGCGCGAAGCCTAGGCCATGCCGGGGTGGGGCGCGAGGGGACCGTCAGGACCGCGGCAGGTCCTCGCGCTCGACCTCGCCCGCCGCAGGGGCGGGCAGGGCGCCGCGGCTGCCCGGCGCCACCGTGACCAGCCAGCGCCTGAGGTTGCGCTTCACCTGGTATTCGAACTCGACGTTCAGCAGGTCCATCGCGCGGCGCAGGAGGCGGTCGGCCGCCTGGGGGCGGGAGGCATCGGCGCCGCTCACCTGGGCGCGGGCATTCGCCTCGGCGAAGCCGCTTCCACCCGCCTCCGTGCCGCTCGCGATCTCCAGCCGGCAGCCGAGCTGGCACAGGATGGCCGAGCCCTGGCGGACGACGCTGGCCTGGGTGACGCGGAAGGTCGCGCTGCCCCCGGCGGTACCCACGGCGGACAGCCGGTCGCGCGCCATGATCCGCACTGCCTCGGCCGGTGGGGTGGTCAGCGTCCGGCCGATGTCGCCGGGCGGCACCGGCGGGTTGCCGGGCTCCACCGCCAGGCTCGCCACCTGCAAGGGCAGGGGGAGGAGGTAGTCGAAGCCGATAGGGCCGAGCGGCCGCTCAGGCGGGGCGGTGTCCGCGCAGGCGGCGACGCCGGCGGGTAGCAGCCAGGCCAGGCGGCGCCGGCCGATCCTTGCCATGTCCCCTGGTGCACCCATGCTCAGGCGCGGCCCGCCGCGGCCTGCACGTCCGCCCGGTCGAAGCGGAAGGCGAGGTTGCAGAACTCGCAGGTCATGGTGATGGCGCCCCCCTCGTCGGCCATGTGGTCGAGATCCTCGGCCGGAAAGCCCTGCAGCACGCCGGCCAGCCGCGCGCGCGAGCAGCGGCAGCCATAGGAGAGGGCGCGCGGACGGTCGAGTTCCAGCCCGCCCTCGAGGCCGAAGAGACGATGCAGCAGCTGCGCCGAGGGCAGGGCGTCATCCAGCATCTCCTCCGGCTTCAGCGTGGTGGCCAGCGCCACCGCCGTCCGCCAGGCCTCGTCCTGCGCCTCCGTGTCGAGGTCGGGGTCGATCCCGCCCTCGCCGGCGACCCGCTCCATAATGAAGGCGCTGGCGCGCCAGCCTGTCGCGGTGTGGTCGCAGGCGAGCCGGACGTAGGTGCGCAGCTGCTCGGAGGTGCGGAAATAATGCTCCGTCATCTCGGTCAGGGTCGCGCCCTCGATCCCGACGATGCCCTGGTAGCGGTCCATCTCCGGACCCTGGTCGCAGGTGAAGGCAAGGTAGCCCTTTCCGAGCAGTGCGCCGGCTTCGGGCGCTGCCTCCACGGCCAGCGCCGCCTCCAGCTTGCCGGGCTCGGGCCGGGCGTAACCGCGCAACTGGCCACTCTCGGTACAGTCCGCCAGCAGCATCGGCACGGCGCCGTCGCCCTTCGCCTGGAGCGAGAAGCTGCCCTCGAATTTGAGCGCCGCCGCGAGGCCTGCGGTCAGCGCCAATGCCTCCCCCATCATCCGTGTCACCGCGGGATGCGAATCGTGACGGGTCAGCAGCGCGTCGGCCAGGGGGCCAAGCCGGACCAGCCGGCCACGCACGGGCTGGTGATGGAGGTGGAAGGGCTGCACGCCGCGCGGCACCACGATGTCGGGTACCGGCGGGCGATCATGCTGGAGGAAGTCCGGCGTGCCGGACGGCTGGGTGGGGTCGGACACGTTACGGGAACCTCGGTGTTCCGCCCAATCTAGGCGCGGTGGCGCCGGCCTGCCACACCCGGCGGCTGCGGCGTATCGCGCGGCAGGTCAGTGCCGCAGGAGTGACAGCACGATCTCGCTGACGATCAGCAGCACGATGGCGATCTCCAGCAGCTCGGCCCGGGCGCCGGCGGCTTCCTCGTGCAGGCTGCGATAGGTGTCGCGGATCACGGCCAGCTTGCGGTCCACCGCATCGCCCACCACCGGCACACGGAACAGCGTCATGGCTGCGGCATAGACCCTGGCGAGGTAGACGTCCTCGGTCACCTGCAGCGCGTTGTCCACGCGCTCGGTCTGCTCGGTCACCTCGGCCACCAGCGCATTGAGCTGGCGCGCCAACCCGGCGTAGCGCCGCCCCGCCAGCAGTCGCGCCCCGCGCCGCGCCGCCGCGACCAGCTCGTACATGCGCGGCAACTCGGCATCCAGCATCTCGTCGTAGAAGCGCATCTCGAGCAGCTGGGCGTTCGCCACTTCCAGCACGTCGAGCACGTCGGTCTCGCCGCGCGGCTCGACCAGGATGGCGCGGTCCCAGCCGAGCACGACGAGGTCGTCCTCGTGCCAGGAGAAGCGCGGACGCAGGAGGTCCGCGCGGGCGCCCTCCGACAGCGGCCGGGGCTGCGCGCCGACCAGCAGCGGCGCGAAGTCGGCGCGGGACAGCAGCGCTTCAGCCGCCAGCGGCGCGTCGAAGGCGGTGATCATGCCGACGAGGTAGTCCTCCTCGATCGGCGTGGCATTGGGCCGGTCGAGGGCGCCGCCCACGGCATCGCGGAGGGTCGCCAGCAAGGCCGCCCAGGGCGCATCCGCCGCATCGGGGCCGAGCCGCGCATCCATGGCGTCGAGCCGCGCGGCAAAGCCGGCCCAGGAGAGGTCGTCCGCGGCGACCGACAGCGCCAGCGTGACGACGCCGAAATCATAGAGCCGGGCGGTCGCGACGGCCTCGAGGCGCGTGTCGCCGAGATCGAGCCCGACCTCCCCCAGCACGAGGTCCAGCGGCGCGACGCCGAAGGCGACGGCCTTGGCGGGGGTCGAGGTCAGCCGCCGCCGGCCGCCCGGGCCACGCTCCGCCCAGAGCCGTTCCGCGCGCGGCAGGTCGATGGCATAGGCCAGTTCGAAAAGGCGCTGGGCGATGATACGCCCGGCGCGGATGGCCGGCGGCGCCGGCGCGCCGCTCACCCTGCCCCAAGCGCCCAGAGCAGCACGCCCTTCTGCGCGTGCAGCCGGTTCTCCGCCTCTTCGAACACCACGCTCTGCGGACCGTCCATCACCTCGTCGGTGATCTCCTCCCCGCGATGCGCGGGCAGGCAGTGCATCACGATCGCATCGGGCGCCGCCTTGGCCAGCAGCGCCGCGTTGAGCTGGTAGGGCGCGAGGAGGTTGTGCCGGTTGATCGTGCCGGCATCCGGCTTCTCGTCCGACATGGAGACCCAGGTGTCGGTGACGACGCAGCGCGCATCCTTCACCGCCGCGACAGGGTCCGAGGTCAGCTCGATCCTGGCCCCTTCCTTGCGCGCCCAGTCGATCAGCTCGGCCGGGGGGGCAAGTTCGGGCGGCGTGGCGATGCGGAGCGTGAAGCCGAAGCGCGCCGCGGCCTGGATGAAGCTCTGCGCCACGTTGTTGCCGTCCCCGGTCCAGGCGACGACCTGGCCTGCGATGGTGCCGCGATGCTCCTCGAAGGTCATCACGTCGGCCATGATCTGGCAGGGGTGGGAGACGTCGGTGAGGCCGTTGATCACCGGCACCGTCGCGTATTCCGCCAACTCGCGGATCTTCCGGACGTCGTCGGTGCGCAGCATGATCGCATCGACGTAGCGCGAGAGCACGCGCGCGGTGTCCGCCGGCGTCTCGCCGCGCCCCAACTGCATGTCGCGCGAGGTCAGCACCACCACGTCACCACCGAGCTGGCGGATGCCAACCTCGAAGCTCACACGCGTGCGGGTGGAGGGCTTCTCGAAGATCAGCGCGACGGTCTTGCCGGCGAGCGGCTTGCCCGCCACCTCGCCGCGCTTCGCGCGCTCGGCGAGGTCGAGCATGCGGCGCAGCACCGCCGGCTCGTGGTCCATGATCTCGAGGAAGTGGCGGGGGGAAGGCTTCCCCCCGCCGTCGAGCGCGCGCAGCGCTGCGCTCATTGGGCCGCCGCCTTCTCCGCCCCCGGTGTCATCCGCAGGCAGGCGCGGTCGAGCAGGCGGACCGCCTCGTCGGCCTCGGCCTCCGTGATGATGAGCGGCGGCGCAACGCGCAGCACGTTCATCCCCGCGGCGACCGTCAGCAGGCCCTCGGCCGCGGCCGCGCCCTGCATCTCCCCGTTCGAGACCTCGGGGCGGAGCTTGAGGCCGAGCAGCAGCCCGGCGCCCTGCACGCCCTCGATCACCTTCGGGTGGCGGTCCGCCAGGCCGAGGAAGCCGCGCCAGAGATGGCGCGCCACGCGATCGACCTGGTCGAGGAAGCCCGGCGCCAGGATCACGTCCAGCACGGCATTGCCGGCCGCGCAGGCCAGCGGGTTGCCGCCATAGGTCGAGCCATGGGTGCCAGCCTTGAGGTGCTTGGCCACCTTCTCCTTCGCCAGGATGGCACCGAGCGGGAAGCCGCCGCCGATCCCCTTGGCGGAGGACATGACATCCGGCTCGATCCCGGCCCACTGGTGGGCCCAGAGCTTGCCGGAGCGGCCCATGCCGGTCTGGACCTCGTCCATCGCCAGCAGGATGCCGTACTCGTCGCAGGCGGCGCGGAGCTGGCGCAGGAAGTCGAGCGAAGCCGGACGCACGCCGCCCTCGCCCTGGATCGGCTCCACCAGGATGCCGCCGATGGACCCATCGATGGCGTCGCGCACGGCGTTCATGTTGCCGAAGGGCACATGCTTGAAGCCCTGCACGGGCGGGCCGAAGCCGGCGAGGTACTTCTCGTTCCCGGTGGCGGCCAGGGTCGCGATGGTGCGGCCGTGGAAGGCGCCCTCGAAGCAGATCATCCCGAAGCGCTCGGGGTGACCCTCCTCGGCGTTGTACTTGCGGACGGCCTTGATCATGCCCTCGTTCGCCTCGGCGCCCGAGTTGCAGAAGAAGACGCTGTCCGCGAAGGAGGCCGCGACATGCCGCGCGGCCAGCTTCTCGGCCTGGGGCACGCGGTACAGGTTGCTCACATGCATGACCTTCGCCGCCTGCT
>JAIYAI010000622.1 GCA_027489135.1 Acetobacteraceae bacterium | reverse complement strand
CGGCGTGCGGAAGCTGGCCGCCGGCGTCGCCACGATCAGGTCGCAGCAGGCCGCCATCTCGACGCCCGATCCCACCGCGGGGCCGGTGACGACGGCGACGCTCGGCATCGGCAGCGCCTCGATCGCGGCATAGGCGGCGAAGCCCTTCACCCGGCGCGCGCGCACCTGGTCGTCCGACATGCCCTGGCGTTCCTTCAGGTCGGCGCCGGCGCCGAAGACGGGGCCCTCCGCCCGCAGCAGCACCAGCCGCGCCTGTTCCGCCGCCGCGCGCCGTGCCGCCGCCGCCAGCGCCTCCGCCATCGCCATGTTCAGGGCATTGCGGGCGCCGGGGCGGTTCAGCGTGATGGTCGCCACGCCGTCCCCGGCCAGCGCGTAGAGCACCGTGTCGTTCATCCGCCCTTCCCCATCCCTGTTCCGCTTGCCAAAGTCGCGCCCGGCCGGAGGAGACACAAGGGATGCGCCGCAGGCGGGTGATCATCGCGGGGCTCGCGCTGCCAGGCATCGCCAGGGCTCAGGGCCAGCCCTGGCCGCAGCGCCCGGTGCGCTTCCTGGTCCCCTTCGCCCCGGGCGGCCCCGTGGAAGTGCCGGCGCGCTTCATCGGCGAACACCTCTCGCCGCGCATCGGCCAGCCGGTGATCGTGGAGGCGCGGCCCGGCGCCGGCGGCGCCATCGGCATCCAGGCCGTCGCGCAGGCCAACGACCCGCACCTGCTGCTGGTCACGACCAGCGCCGTCGCCGTGCTGCCGGCGCTGATGCGTGAGCCCGGCTTCGATCCGCTCGCCGATTTCGTCCCGATCAGCATGATCTCCGACGCGCCGATGATCCTTCTCTCGAAGCTCGACGGGCCGGTGAAGGACCTGCCGGACCTGCTGGCCAAGGCGCGGGCGAAGCCGGGATCGATCAGCTACGGCTCCTCCGGCGCGGGATCGACGACGCATCTCGGCGGCGCGCTGCTCTGCGCCAAGGCGGGGATCGAGATGCTGCATGTGCCCTATCGCGGCGCGGCGCAGGCGGTGAACGCGCTCTATGCCGGCGACACGGACCTCATGGTGACCGGCATGGGGGAGGCTTTCCCGCATCTCCGCGACGGCCGGCTGCGCGCGATCTGCGTCACCGGCGCGAAGCGCACCCCGGTGCTGCCGGAGGTGCCGGCGGCGGCGGAACGCGTGCCCGGCTACGCCATCACGATCTGGTACGCGATGCTGGGGCCGCGCGCGACGCCGCCCGAGGTGGTGCGCCGCATCGCCGAGGTGATCGCGCCGATGCGCAACGGCTCCGCGCTGGCGACGCGCATGGAGGCCTCCGGCATGGAGGTGATGCTGGACGGGCCGGCGCCGCTGGCCGAGCGCCTGGCGCGCGAGGTGCCGCAGTGGAAGCAGGTGGCGGCGCAGATGAACATCCGGCTGGACTGACCCGCATGATCACCCGCCGCGCGCTCGCTGCGCTTCCCCTGCTGCCCGCCTTCGCCCGCGCCCAGTCCCCCTGGCCGACGCGGCCGCTGCGCTTCGTCGTGCCCTTCGCCGCCGGCAGCCCGGTGGAGGTGCCGGCGCGCTTCATCGCCGAGCACCTGACGCAGCGGCTGGGCCAGCCCGTGGTGGTGGAAAGCCGCGGCGGTGCCGGCGGGGCGCTGGGCGCGCAATCGGTGATCCAGGCCGGGGATGGGCACAGCTTCCTCTTCGGCACGGGATCGATCGCCATCCAGCCCGCGATCCAGCCCGATATCGGCTACGACCCGCTGCGCGACCTGGTCCCGGTCTCGCTGGTCTCGGAATCGCCGATGACCTTCTCGGCACGACCGAACGGGAGGTTCCGCGATCTCGCGGGGCTGGTCGCGCTGGCGAAGCGGGAGCCGGGCGCGGTGACCTACGGCACCAGCGGCAGCGGCACGACGACGCACATGGTGGGCGCGCTCTTCGGCCTGCGCGCCGGCATCCAGTGGACGCAGGTGCCCTATCGCGGCGCGGGGCAGATGATCGGTGCCTTCCTGGCCGGCGATGTCGACATCATGGTGGGCGAGGCCTCGACGGTGCTGCCGCATGCGCGGGAGGGGCGCGCGATCCTCGTCGCGCAGACCGGTGCGACCCGTAGCGCCGCGATGCCGGACGTGCCGACCTTGGAGGAGAGCGTGCCCGGCACCGCCCTGCCCATCTGGTTCGCGCTGACCGGCGGCCGCGCCACGCCGCCCGAGGCCGTGGCGCGGCTGACCTCGGAACTCGCCCCACTGCGCGACCCGAGCGGCGTGCTGGCACAGCGCATGGCGGCGAATGGCGCGACCCTGATCCTGAGCGAGCCCGCGGTGCTGGAGGCGCGCATCCGCCGCGAGCTCGCGCTGTGGCGCGAGGTGGCGGCCAAGACGGGAATCCGCGTGGATTAGCCGACGAGGCGCTTCAGGATCCCGATCGCTTCCGCGGGATCACGCGCCGTATGCGCGCCGGCGGCCTTCAAGGCGGCGAGTTTGGCCGCCGCCGTCTCCCGCTCCCCGCCCACCAGTGCCCCGGCATGGCCCATGCGCTTCTCCGCCGGCGCGTGGCGGCCGACGAGCATCGTCACCACGGGCTTGCGGCAGGCGGGCAGGCGCTCGGCCAGGGCGTATTCCTTGTCGCCGCCGATCTCGCCGCAATAGAGGATGGCGTCGACGCCGGGATCGGCCGTCAGCGCCTCCACGTATTCGTGCGGGTTGCGGCCGCAGACGGCGTCGCCGCCGATATGCATCACGGCGCGCTGGCCCACCCCCGCCGCGGTCAGGAGCCGCGCCATGGTCAGGGTCAGCGTGCCGCTGCGGCAGAGCACCGCGACGCGCCCCGGCGTGCAGAAGCTGGGCGCGATCGATCCCAGCAGCCCCTGATCGGGGATGCAGAGGCCAAGCGTGTTCGGCCCCACCATCCAGCATCCCGCCGCGCGCGCCGCCTGGGCCGCGCGCAGGCTGTCGTGCAGGGGGACGTATTCCGCCGCGACGACGATGGAGGCGATGCGCGCCGCCGCGCAGGCGCGCACGGCATCGAGCACGCCCTCGGGCGGCGTGTAGATCACCGCCGCGTCGGCGGGCTCGTCGAGATCGCGGAGGTCGTCGAGCAGCGGCATTCCCTCCATCTCGCCGCCACCGCGGCCGAGGGTGATGCCGGCGACCGGAACCGTTCCGGCCTCCTTCATCGAGGCGACCTGGGCGGCGGCGTAGCGGCCCGTCGGGTTGAACACGACGACGCGGCGGGGGAAGCTGTGCAGGAACGGGATCATTGTGGAGGAAAGCGTGCGGCTGGCGGAGCATGATGGCAAGGCGGTGCTGCGGCGCCATGGCGTGCCCGTCCCGAAGGGCGTGCTGCTCGGGGCCGCGCCGGACGCGGACGCCGCGGGCGTGCTGAAGGCGCAGGTGCTGGAGGGCGGGCGCGGCAAGCGCGGCCTGGTGCGGCTTGCCGCGGCCGGGGAGGCACCGGCGGCGGCCGCCGCGATCCGCGCCGTGCTCGGCGACGATACGGCGCCGCTGCTGCTGGAACAGGCGGTCGACATCCGACGCGAAATCTACCTGGCGCTGCGCGTCGACGGCACCGCCCAGGCGATCGAGTTGATGGTCAACCCCGCCGGCGGGGTGGAGGTGGAAGCGGCGCATGGCGGGCTGCTGCGCTGCCACCTCGACCCGGACGCGCCGGGCGCGCTGGAGGATATCCACGCCGCGTTTCGCACCGGCCTGCCGCCGGAGATCGCGCCACGGCTCGCGCGCCTGGCGATCCGCCTCGCGCGCGTGCTTGTCGCGGAGGATCTCGACCTGCTGGAGATCAATCCGCTCGCCGTGTTGGCGGATGGGCGGCTGATGGCCTGCGACGCCAAGCTGGTGCGTGACGACGCGGCGCAGTTCCGCCACGACGCGCCCGATCTCTCCGCCGCGCTGGAGGATGCCGGGCTGACGCCGCTGGAGCGGCGCGCGCGCGACCAGGGCTTCCAGTTGGTCGAACTGCCGGGCGGTACGGTGGCGCAGATCACGGCGGGGGCGGGCCTCGGCATGCTGATGCTCGACCTGCTTGCGGATGCGGGCTGTCCCAGCGCCTGCTTCATGGACAACGCCAATGGCGGGCCGACGGAGACGATGCCGGAACGCCTCGCGCTGGCCTTCGAGATCGCGCGGCGGCCGGAGGTGAAGGCGGTGATGTTCTTCACCACCCTCGCCTCCCGCGGCCTCAAGGCGCGGATCGAGGCGCTGGCCGCGGCGCTGCGCGCCAACCCGCCGACCAAGCCGTTCTTCTGCGGCATCGCGGCGGGGCATGCGGCGCTGCGCGGCTATTCGATGGAGCAGGCACGCGCGGATCTGGCAGCGGTGGGCGTCGCGGCGCTGCACGACAACCCGCACGACCTGGTGCGGGCGGTCGCGGCGGCGGTGAAGGCATAGCGGCACGCCCCGCGCCAGGTCCCGAGAAAGAACAGAAAAAGGAGGGGGCTCGGGGGAGTTCACTCCCCCGCGTCTACGCCTTCTCCTCGATCCAGTTCCCCGCTGCGAAGTCGATCATCGTCTCGCCCACCCCGGCCGGATCCTCGCCGCGCGCCACGGCCTCCGCCTGGCGCTTCCAGAAGCGGCGCAGCATGGCGATGCCGCGGTCGCTGCCGGCCAGGTGTTCCTCCGAGTGAATGGTGATGGGCCCCTGCCCCACCTGCGCTTCCCAGTCGCCGGGAAAGCGCTGGTGATCCTCCTCCGTCAGCTCCGTCCACATCTTGCCGTTGTAGCGGCTGCGCATGCGGCCGAGTTCGCCGCTCTCCCGCACCCGGCCGGCGACGAGGATGGAGAAGCTCTCGTCGTCATGCGGCAGGCACCAGCCGATCGATTCCACCGCGCCGAACAGCCCGAGCCGCGGCGAGGGCACGACGCGCAGGGTGGGCAGCGCGGCTTCGGTGATGCGCCGCAGCACGCGACCATCGTCCAGGGTACGACGCTGCGTGGACTGGATGCCGCGCGACGTCGTCTCGAAGGTGACGTCCGGCATCTTCGCCATCTCGGCCACGAACTGCGCGCCGCTGAAGGACCCGTGCAGGATCGGCACGTGATAGGGATCCATCACGTTCTCGAAATGCTGCATCCAGTTGCAGGGCACCACGCCGAAGCCCCCCGAACCGAGGCCGGTGTCGTCCACCTCGAGGAACTCGCCCTCCGCCAGCTCCTCCAGTTGCCGGATGCGCGGCAGCGGCGGCTTGCGCTCCGGCGGGCCCATATAGGCGAAGACCAGGCCGTAGCGTTCCTCGACCGGGTACCAGGGCTGGCGGATGCGGTGCCGCTGCCGCCCGCCTTCGGGCTCGGCGGGCTGTTCCAGGCAATGCCCTTCCACGTCGAAGAGCCACCCATGGTAGCAGCAGCGGATGCCCTGCTCCTCGACGCGGCCGTAGTAGAGCGTGGTGCCGCGGTGGCAGCAGCGCGCATGCACCAGCCCCGCGCGTCCCTGCCCATCGCGGAACAGCACCAGGTCCTCGCCCAGCGCGCGGATGCGCCGCGGCGTGGCCCCGGCATCTTCCGCCTTGGCGACCGGGTGCCAGTAGCGGCGCAGCATCTCGCCCATCGGCGTGCCACGGCCGACGCGCACCAGGTCGTCGAGCACCCGCGGCGGGCCGAGGTTGTAGGCGGAGCCGTCGGTCATGCCCGTCACTCCACGCGCGCGCCGGAGATGCGGATCAACTCGGCCCAGCGCGGCGCGTCGCGCGCGACCGTCGCCGCCAATTCCTCGGGCGCGGAGACCACCGGCGTCTGGCCCTGGGCGATCATCGCGGCCCGCATCGCGGGGTCCGCGACGGCCCGCGCGAGGCTTTCGCGCAGCCGCGCCACGGCCGGCGCCGGCGTCCCCGCGGGCGCCCAGGCCGCGACGAAGATCGGCAGGCCGAGCCCGTCGAACCCCTGCTCGCCGAAGGTCGCCACCTCGGGCATGGCGGCGCTGCGGCGTTCGCCGGTCATCGCCACGGCCTTCGCCGCGCCGCGCTCGATCTGCGGCTTCGCGCCGACGGGGCTGCAGAAGGTGGCGTCGATGCGCCCGCCCAGCATGTCGAGGATGGCGGGCTGCTCGCCGCGATAGGCGACATGCTCCAGCGGCAGGGCGTGCCGCGTGCGCAGCAACTCGCCGTAGAGATGCCCGCCGGAGCCGACGCCCCAGGACCCGTAGCGCACGGGTCGGCCCTGGGCCCGCGCCCAGGCCGCGAAGCCCGGTGCATCGGCGAAGGGCGCGGCCCCGGGCGCGATCAGCAGCACCGTGCCCATGGACAGCAGCGTGATCGGCGCGAAGCTGCGCTGCGGGTCGTAGGGCAGTTCCCGGTACAGGGCCGGGTTGTTGAGATGCGTGCTGCTGGTCGTCAGCAGGAAGGTCGTGCCGTCGGGCGCCGCCTTCGCCACCACCTCCGCACCCAGGATGGTGTTGGCGCCGGGCTTCGCCTCCACCACCACGGGCTGGCCGAGATCAGCCGCCATCCGCTCGGCCAGCATGCGCGCGAGCACGTCGATCGCGCCGCCGGGATTGAAGGGGGAGACCAGGCGGATCGGACGGTTCGGCTGGGCGCGCGCCGGCGCGGCCAGCGCGACGGGCGCCAGTAGCAGCCCGCGGCGCGTCGGTCCGCGGCTCATTCCGGCTCGATCTCCGCAAGCCGGATCGTCCGGCCCCATTTCGCCCGCTCGGCCTGGTCGTAGGTGCGCGCCTCGTCCAGGTTCATCGCGGCTGGTTCCATGCTCATGGCGCGCAGGCGCTCCGTCACCTCCGGCGTCGCGACAGCCGCCACGGTGCGGCGGTTGATCTCGATCTGGATCGCCTCCGGCACCGATTTGCGCACGGCGAAGCCGAGATAGCCCGTCATGTCGAAGCCCGCGTAGAGCTCCGCCATCGCTGGCAAGTCGGGGTAGCGCGTCAGGCGGCGCGGCATGGTCAGCGCCAGCGCGCGCATGGTGCCGGACTGCAGATGCGCATCCGCGGCCACCATGTCGATGAAGAAGAACTGCACCTGGCCGCTGCGCAGGTCCGTCACCGCATGGCCGACGTTGCG
>JAIYAI010000411.1 GCA_027489135.1 Acetobacteraceae bacterium | reverse complement strand
GATGGCCCTGCCGAGCTGGTCCGGGCTCTGGCGCGCCGGACGGCCGCTGTAGCCTGCCGGGGCTGGATCCCGCGCCTCGGGGCTGGTCCGTGGCGCGGCGTTCCCTTCATTTCGCCGGGCGCGAGCCGCGGCGCGGGCCGAACCGCCGCGGCGCCGTCAGCCATACGCCTGGCGATAGAGCTCCATGATCTCCGCCGCATCGGGAACGCGCGGATTGTTGGCGGGGCTGCCCGACGCCAGCGCCTGGCTGGCCATGGTCGCCAGCAGCCCGTCCCACGTGCCCGCATCGATGCCATAGGCGCGCGGCGTCGGCACCTCGAGGTCGCGGTTCAGCGCGACGAGTTCCTCCAGCAGCTTCGCCCCGGCGACCTGGTCGGCATCATCGTCATCGGCGCAGCCGACGGCCCGGGCCGCCGCGGCATAGCGGTCGAGCGCCTGGTTCAGCCCGAAGCGTGTCACCGCCGGCAGCAGCATCGCGTTCGAGAGGCCATGCGGCACGTGGAAATGCGCGCCGATCGGGCGCGACATGCCGTGCACCAGCGCGACCGAGGAGTTGCTGAAGGCGAGCCCGGCCTGCATGGCGCCGAGCATCATGGCCTCCCGCGCCGCGGCGTCGGCCGGATCCGCCCAGACGCGACGCAGGTTCAGGCCGATCAACCGCATGGCCGACAGCGCGAGGCTGTCCGCATGCGGGTTGGCGCGCTTCGACACGAAGGCCTCCAGCGCGTGCGTCAGGCTGTCGATCCCGGTATCGGCCGTGGTGCGCGGCGGCACGCTGAAGGTCAGTTCGTAGTCCACGAGGGCCGCGAGCGGCAGGGCGCCGAGCCCCGCGATCAGCATCTTCTCGTCCGTCTCCGTGTCGGTGATGACGGTGAAGCGCGTCGCCTCGCTGCCCGTGCCCGCCGTGGTCGGGATGCAGATGACGGGCACCTTGGCGCGGTCGGCCTGGGCCGGGACCTTGAAGCTGCGCATCTTCGTCCCCGGCGGCGCGGCGGCGAGAATCGCCATCGCCTTGGCCGTGTCCATCGGGCTGCCTCCACCGAAACCGATGAGGCAGTCGAAATCCCCGGCGAGAAGCACGGCCGCTCCGGCCTCGATCACCGTGTCGGTCGGGTCGGGCACGGTGTCGGAGAAGACCTGGGCGGCAATGCCGGCCTGGCGCAGCGGCGCGAGGCAGCGCTCCACCGTGCCGGAGGACGCCATCCAGGGATCGGTGACGACGAGCGGCCGCGAGAGGCCGAAGGCCGCCAGCACCTCCGCGACCTGCGCGACGGCGCCGCCGCCGATGCGCATCAGGCGTGGCGAGACGATGCTGGCGACGGCCATGGAGAGTCTCCTCGGGGGTCCGGATCTGGCCCGGGAGACAGGCCCCGGGACGGCAGGTGCGCGCGAGGATAGGTCAGGCCCTGGCCGGTCGCCAGGACCGGCGCGACAGCGCTCTCATCGGTGCGACCAGAAGGCGCCACCCCTGGGCGTGGCGCACCATGAGGTGCGCCTCAGCAGCGGCTCTGCAGCACGCTGTTGGCGGCGTCGCGCTCGCCCTTGGCCAGGGCGATGGCGGGCACGAGGTCGGGACCGACGATGGTCGCCCGGGCATGCAGGAGGAAGACGCCCTTGAAGACGTCGTTCGTCTGGTTCGAGCGCTGCCGCGTGTAGAGTTCGGCCAGCTTCTGATCCATGCCTTCGACCTGCGTGACCAGGGCCTGGCAGCTGAGGCGCTGGTACTTCAGCGGGCTGACCTGGGTGGCGGCGATGGTCTCGGGCGGCGGCGTACAGGCGCCGAGGCCGAGCAGGAGGGCAGCGGCGAGCCCGGTGCCGAGCGACGGGAGGGTGGTGCGGCTGGTCATGGTCGGTACCCCTCGCCCCGGCATCAGCCGCGGCAGTCGCGGGCGAGCCGCGCATTGACGACGCCAAGCTCGCCCTTGGTCAGCGCCACCTGGTCCTGCAGGTTGCCTGCCGAGAGCGATGCGAGCGGCCGCAGCGTGAACAGCACGCCGACCGAGTCGTCGACAGCCGACTGCGTCTGCTCGGAGTCGAGGCGCGCCATCTTCCGGTTCAGGGCCGACTGGGTGTTGACCAGCTGCGGGCAGCTCAACCCGGCAAAGAGCTGTGGTGGCACCGGGGCCGCCGCGATCTGGTCCGGCCGCGGGGCACAGCCCACCACGGCCCCGAAGGCCGCCACCATGAGCAGCGGCAGCATCGCCTTGCCAGACATCGCGCGATCCCATGCAACCTGCGCGCGAGGATACGCCTGCGCCCGCAAAACGCAACCTTTATCGGACGCGGACAGATATTTCGGAGCATTGGGCGAAAATTGAGGAGCCCCCTTCGGCGTTGCAGAAGGCAGGCCTGTCACTCTATGCTGCAATGCAACACAGCAGCGCCTGTCAGGAAACGCGGACATGACCTTCCACACGACGCCTCCGGCGCAGGAGTGGCTGGCGCGCGGCGCCGAGACGATGAGCCGGGTGCTCGACCAGGCCCGGGTCATGGCCGACGTGACTGGGCGGCATGCCACCGCGCTGATGCCGGACCTCGCAGCGAGGCCGAGCGGCGTCGCGCCCCGCCTGCCCAACCCGCTCGCCCTCGTGCAGGACGGCGCATCCTATGCGGTCGATGCGACACAGCGCGCCCTGCTGTTCTGGGACGCCATCCGCCAGGCCGGCAACACCTTCATCGAGCACGAGCAGGCCGGCTGCCCGCCGGTGCTGGTCTTCGACTGGACCATGGTGGTGGACGGCCGCACCCTGCCCCGCCCGGTCAACTACGCGCTGGTGCGGATCGCGCCACCCGAGGGCTTCCCGGCGCCCGATCCGAAGCTCCGCCCCTTCGTCATCATCGACCCGCGCGCCGGCCACGGTGCCGGCATCGGCGGCTTCAAGTCGGACAGCCAGGTCGGCGTCGCACTGCGCCGCGGCCACCCCGTCTACTTCGTCATCTTCTTCCGCGACCCGGAGCCCGGGCAGACCGTGCTCGACATCACCGCCGCCGAGACCGCCTTCCTGCGTCGTGTCAGGGAGGAGCACCCGGAGGCGAACAAGCCCGTCGTCATCGGCAACTGCCAGGGTGGCTGGGCGGTGATGATGCTCGCGGCCTCCGAGCCCGACCTCTGCGGCGCGCTGGTGCTGAACGGCGCGCCCCTGTCCTACTGGGCCGGCGAGCGCGGCCGGAATCCGATGCGCTACCTCGGCGGCCTTGCCGGCGGGTCCTGGCCCTCGGCGCTGATGGCCGACCTCGGCAACGGCAAGTTCGACGGCGCCAACCTGGTGATGAATTTCGAGAGCCTGTCGCCGGCCAACACCTGGTTCCGCAAGTACTTCAACCTCTACCAGAACGTCGACACCGAGACCGAGCGCTTCCTCGAGTTCGAGCGCTGGTGGGGCGGCTACTTCCTGATGAACCGTGACGAGATCCGCTGGATCGTCGAGAACCTGTTCATCGGCAACCGCTTCGCCGCGGGCGAGATCAGCGCCGGCGGCGGCGCCAGCTTCAACATGCGCGCGGTGCGCTGCCCCGTGATCGTCTTCGCCAGCGCCGGCGACAACATCACGCCGCCGGGCCAGGCGCTGCGCTGGATCGCCGACGTCTATCGCGACGAGCAGGAGATCAAGACGCTGGGCCAGACCATCGTCTACCTCATGCACGACGACATCGGGCATCTCGGCATCTTCGTCTCCGGCGCCATCGCCAAGAAGGAGCACAGCGAGATCGCCTCGGTCATCGGCCTGATCGATAGCGTGGCCCCCGGCCTCTACGAGATGGTGATCGAGCCCGAGACCGACGCGGCCGCCGGCGCCGACTGGCGGGTCGAGCTGAAGGAGCGGACCATCGCCGATGTCCGCGTGCGCAGCGGCGAAGCGACGAACGAGGCCTTCCCTGCCGTCGCCAAGCTGTCCGAGGTGAACCAGGGCATCTATGACCTCTTCGTCTCGCCCCTGGTGCGGCAGATGGCGACGGAGCGCAGCGCCGAGCTGCGCCGGCAGATGAACCCGATGCGCCTGCGCCGCAGCCTCTTCGCGGACAAGAACCCCTGGATGGCTCCTGTCGCCGCCTGGGCGGATCTCGCCAAGCGCAACCGCAAGCCAGCCGAGCCCGAGAACCTCTTCCTCGCCTGGGAACGGATGTGGGCGGACGGCGTCGAGAAGAGCATCGACGCCTGGCGCGACCTGCGCGATGCCGGCACGGAGACCGCCTTCCATGCCATGTATGGCTGGCTCGCGGCGCTCGGCGTGGCCGCCGATGCCGAGCCCGCCGCGGCGCCCGCCTCCGCCGCCGACCAGGCCTCGGCGCCCGAGGTGCGCGCGGCGCTGGCCCGGATGACGGAGGGCGGCTACGCGGCGGCCGTGATCCGCATGATGATCCTGCTGGCGCAGGCGCGCGGCGCAGTCCGGCGCTCCCGCCTCGCCCGGTCGAACGCGCTGCTGCAGGGCGAGAGCCCGTTCCGCGAGATGACCGCGGAGGAGCGCGGGGACGTCATCCGCGAGCAGACCGTGATCTGCACCATGGCGCAGGCCGAGGCGCTGGCGACCCTGCCGAAGCTGCTACCCGCCTTCGCGGATCGCCGTCGCGCGCTGGATACGGTGGAGGGCGTAGCAGGACCGGAAGCGGAGCTCGGCGACGCCGCCAAGGCGATGCTGGCGCAGCTTCGCACCGCGCTGGGCTTTGGCGCGAAGGCGCAGCGCAGCGTGCCGATCGGCTTCGAATCGGTCGCCGTCGCGCACGACTGAGGGATGCGTCGGCCTACCGGCCCTTGAAATCGGGCTTCCGCTTCTCGTTGAAGGCGCGGATGCCCTCCATCCGGTCCTCCGTGCCGATCAGCTGGTAGTAGGCCTCGATCTCGAACAGCATGCCCGAGGCCCGGTCCATCTGCAGGCCCTGGGTGATCGACTTCTTGGCCTGGCGCACCGACAGCGGTGCGTTGCCCGCGATGCGCCGGGCCGTCTCCAGCACCGCGCCAAGGACCTCGCCCGGCGGGCAGAGCCGGTTCACCATGCCCCAGGCCAGCGCGTCCTGCGCGCTGAAGGGCGTTCCGGTCAGGATCACCTCCTTCGCGCGCCGCTCCCCGATCGTGCGCGGCAGGTTCTGCGTGCCGCCGGCGCCGGGCATGATGCCGAGCGTGACCTCGGTCAGGGCGAAGCGCGCCGTTTCGCTGGCGTAGGCGAAATCGCAGCAGAGCGCGAGTTCGAGGCCGCCGGCGAAGGCCGCGCCGTTGATCGCGCCGAGCAGGGGCGACGGGCAGTTCAGCACGGCGCGGGCCATGCGCTCGATCAGGTAGTGCTGCTTCGAGAACTGTTCGTCCGTCATACCGTTGCGCTCCTTGAGGTCCGCCCCGGCGCAGAAGGCGCGCTCCCCTGCCCCGGTCAGCACGACGCAGCGATACGCGCCAGGATCGGCTTCAACGCCGCCAAAGACATGCAGCAACTCTTCCGTCATCGCGGTGGTGAAGGCATTTGACCGCTCGGGCCGGTTCAGCATGACCTGCAGGATCTGCGGCTCGGGCGCTGTCACCAGGAGGGTGTCGTAACAGCGGGCAAGCAGGTCGTGCGGCATCGGGCGGGCTCCCTGTGGTCGGCGCCGAGGGCTTAGCCGCGGCGGCGGGCTCCGTCACACTGGCCCGGCGAGGCGCGCCCCGCGTACCCTTTCCCGCCGCCGCTCCGCATGCCGGCTCGGGCACCAGAGGGACACGGATATGACCGCTTTGCGCTTCCGCGATCTCCCCGTGCATGTCGAACGCTGGGGCAGCGGCCCGATCCTGGTCCTGCTGCACGCCGGCGGCAGCCTGGGCGCGCAGTGGAAGGCGGTGGCGGAGCTGCTGCTCGCTGAACGCCTCGTGCTGGCGCCGGACCTGATCGGGGCGGGGCGCACCCCAACCTGGCCGGGCCCCGGCGCGCTGACCCACGATCTTCAGGCAGCGTGCGTCGTTACCCTGATCGAGGCCGAGGCTGTCGGCGGAATCGACCTGGTCGGACATTCCTATGGCGGGGCGACCGCCCTCCGTCTCGCCCTGTTGCGTCCGGACCTCGTCCGGCGCCTCGTCCTGATCGAGCCGATCGTGCCGGGACTGCTGCGCGAGGCGGGCGATCCGTTGTTCGAGGAATACCAGAACGTGGCCGAGGCCTTCATCGCCCGCGTCGAGGCCGGCAAGGCGGCGGAGGCCTGGTCACATTTCCTCGACTACCGCAACGGGCCCGGCGCTTGGCATGCGGTGCGCGACGGTGCCCGGGCCCGGCTGCTTGCGCAAAGCGCGGAATCGGTCGCGAGCCTTCGGGCCAATCTCGGCAATCCGACCAGCCTCGCCGATCTGCGCACCCTCACGATGCCGACCGCCATCCTGCATGGCGAGGCAAGCACTGCGCCCGATCTCCGCATGACAGAACTGGTGCGACAGGCGGTTCCAGGCTGCCTCGGCGCCGAAATACCCGGGGCTGGTCACATGGCGCCCATCACCCACCCGCAACAGGTCGCCCGCTTGGTGGCGGCCCTGTTGCCGCCCGGCAAGGCTGGGCTTGGCATTCCCCGCCGATAGGTCCACCGTTGTCTGGACAAGAGGAAGGAAACCCCGAATGGCCCGTATCGAAGCCGATATTGTCATCCGCGGCGGAACCGTCATCGACGGCACCGGCGGCGCCCCCATCGAGGCCGATGTCGCCATCCGCGGCGGCACCATCGCCGCCATCGGCCCCGCGCTCGACGCGAAGGGCTCGGAGGAGATCGACGCCAAGGGCCGCCTCGTCACCCCAGGCTTCGTCGACATCCACACCCATTACGACGGCCAGGCCGTATGGGATTCGCACCTCGCCCCCTCCGCCCTGCATGGCGTGACCACCGCGGTCATGGGCAATTGCGGCGTCGGCTTCGCACCGGTGAAGCCGGGCAGCGAGGGCACGCTGATCGAGCTGATGGAAGGCGTCGAGGACATCCCGGGTCCCGTGCTGGCCGAGGGCCTCGACTTCCGCTGGAACAGCTTCGCCGACTACATGAACGTGCTCGATGCCAAGCCGCGCGACATCGACCTCTGCGCGCTGGTGCCGCATGCCGCGGTCCGCGTCTTCGTGATGGGCGAGCGCGCCCTGGCCCTGGAGAGCGCCAACCAGGCCGATATCGCGCAGATGCGCGACATCGTGGCGGAGGCCGTGCGCGCCGGCGCCTTCGGCTTCTCCACCAGCCGCACCATCAGCCACAAGACGCTGAAGGGCGACTTCACCCCGACGCTCCGCGCGCAGGAGGAGGAGCTTTCGGGCATCGCCGATGGCCTGCGCCAGGTCGGCGCCGGCTTCCTCGAAGTCGTCTCGGACTTCAACCAGCCCGATCCGGAGACCGAGTTCGGCCTGATCCGCCGCGTCGCGGAGCGGGCGGGCCGACCCATGGTCTTCACCCTGACCGCACGCCACGACCGCACCGAGCACTGGAAGATCCTGCTCGGCCTCTCCAACAAGGCGGCGGCCGAGGGTGTGCAGATCCGCCCCGTCTTCCCGCCCCGCGCCGTCGGCATCCTGATGGGGCTGCAGGGCAGCCAGAACCCCTTCAGCGGCACCGACAGCTACAAGGCGATCGCCCATCTGCCGCTCGACCAGCGCGTGGCGGCGATGCGCGACCCGGCAGTGCGTGCGCGAATCACCACCGAGGACCGCTTCGAGGGCAGCAACTTCGCGCTCATCCGCCGCATCCTCTGGGACCGCATGTTCCCCTTCTCCGACCCGCCGAACTACACGCCGCCGAAGGAGAGCAGCATCGCCGCCCGGGCCGAGCGTGAAGGTCGCCGGCCGGAGGAGGTCGCCTATGACATGCTCATCGCGGATGAGGGGCAGAGCTTCATCTATTGCGCACTGACCAACTACCAGAACTGGGACCTCGCGCCCTCCGCCGAACTGCTGAAGCATCCGAACACCATCGTCGGCCTTTCGGATGGCGGCGCGCATGTCGGCTTCATCTCCGACGCCAGCTTCCAGACTTTCCTGCTGAGCTACTGGGGCCGCGACCGGAAGGAGGGCACGGTGCCGGTGCAGGAACTGGTGCGGCGCCTGACATCCGACACCGCGCGCGCTGCGGGGCTCAAGGATCGCGGCGTGCTCAAGGCCGGCATGAAGGCGGACGTGAACGTCATCGACTTCGACCGGCTGCACCTGCACCGGCCCGACATGCGCTACGACCTGCCCGCGGGTGGGCGGCGCCTGGTGCAGCGGGCGACGGGCTATGTGGCGACGATCCAGTCCGGCCAGGTCACCTACCGCGACGGCACGGCGACGGGCGCCCTGCCCGGCCGGCTGGTGCGCTGCACGGCCTGAACGGATAGGGGAAGGGAGCGACCTCCCTTCCCCGCCCCGCTACTTCCAGAGGAAGCTGGGCGGCGCGATCTTCTCGACCGGGCGATGCGCCCAGTCGAGATCCGGCACCTTGTCCGCCACGCGCGCTTGCGCCTCGTGCAGGTGCGCTGCGGCGGCGCGGTAGTCCATGGTCAGCACCTCGCCATCCTCGACCACCTTGGTGCCGTCGACATAGACCGCCTTCAGCGCGCGGTCGCCCGCCGCGTAGATCAGGCTGCGGACGGGATCCCGCGCGGGCCGCATCATCGGGTGGGTGATGTCGACCAGCACGAAGTCGGCGCGGCACCCCGGGGCGAGCCGGCCGATGTCGTCGCGGCCGAGCGCCTTGGCGCCGCCGATCGTCGCCGCCTCGAACAGCTCGGTCGTGGTGAGGCTGCGCGGATCGGTCGCCTGGGTACGCGCCAGGTAGGCAGCGAGGCGCATCTCGTCGAGCAAGTTGTGCGGGTAGGTGTCGGTCCCCACCCCCATGTTCACGCCAGCCCGCTTGTACTTGCCGAGATGCTTCAGGGTGATGCCGCGCCGGGCGAAGACGGTCGGGCAGTGCGCCACCGTCGTGCCGGTCTCCGCCAGGATCGCAAGGTCGCGGTCGGTGTGCCAGGGCGTCGAGGGGTGGCTGTCGAGGAAGATGCCGTGGCCGATGATGGCGCGGTCGTCGAGCAGGCCCTGCTCGTGCAGCCAGCCGATCGGGGTGAAGCCGTGGCGGCGGGTGATCTCGTGGAACTCCACCACGGATTGCGCGGCGGGGATCTGCCAGGAGATGCCGCGCCGCTTCGCCTCGGCCCGGCTGTCCGCCAGAAGCTGCGGCGTGCAGGTGTCGATCTGGCTCGGCACCGCCATGCCGAAGAGGCGCCCCGATTGGTGCTGCTCGGCACGCTCCACCAGGGAGAAGGCCTCCGTCATCGCCTTCTCGCCGGCCTTCTCGTCCCATTCGTATTCGACGACATGGCCGTTGCGGGTGAACCAGCGGGCGGAGCGGAACATCGGCGCGATGCAGACGCGCATGCCGGATTCCGCCAGCAGGTCGAGCCAGCCCGGATGCGCGACGGAGAGATCGGCGACGGTGGTGACGCCGGAAAGCAGCAGTTCGGACAGCGCGACGCGCACGCAGCTATGCACCGCGTCCGGATCGGGGCGGAAGATCGGCAGGTATTCGTAGAGCGAGGAGTTGTAGAGGCCGGGCGTGCCCACCTCGTCGGTGAAGCCCTTGTTCATCGGCTCCGAGGAGGGGTGGGAGTGGATGTTCACGAGGCCCGGCATGACCATCAGGCCGGTGCCGCTGATCGTCTCCTCCGCAGGGCCGGCATAGCCGCGGCCGACGAAGGTGAGGCGCCCGTCCTCGAACGCCACGTCGGCGCCGGTGACGTAGACATGCTGCTTCGCGGTGGCGTCCCAGGCCAGGACGACATCGGCGTTGCGGATGACGGTGGTCGGCATGTGTCGATCGTGTCCCGTGATGGGGCTGCAAGGTCCCTCCCCCCGCTGGCGGGGGGAGGTCAGGAGGGGGGTGGCGTCGCAGCTATGGTACCGCCATCGCCACCCCGGCCCTCCCCCGCCAGGCCACCGCACGCAGCGCGCTGCGCGGGGACCCCGGGCTGGGGAGGAGAAGCTACCGCGTCAGCCGGATATCCAGCCCCTTGTACAACGCCACGCCATAGATGCCGTGCGCCCGCACGCCCTCCACCCGCTGCGCCGAGGCCACCCAGATCTGCTCCCGCGCGATCGGCAGCCAGACATTGGCGCGCGTGACGATGCGCTGCGCCTCGGCGATCGCCGCCGCCCGCACCGCGGGGTCGAGCGCGGTCTTCGCCTGCTCCAGCGCGCGGTCCGTCGCCGGGTCGGACCAGTTCATCCGGTTCGGCGTCGGCCGGTTTCGGCTGTCGAAGTAGAGGCTGAACCCGTCCGTCGCCGTCACATAGGGGTAGGACATGATGAAGGCGTCGAATTCCTGCGTCGCCAGCTTGCCCCAGCCCACCGTCGCGTCCCAGAGCTGGATCTTCATCTCGACCCCGACGCGGCGGAGATCGGCCTGGATCGCCTCCAGATAGGTCCGCCCGACCTGGGTATTGATGGCATAGACCAGGAAGCTGGCGCGCTGGCCGTCCTTCACCCGCACATTGTCCGGGCCCATGCGCCAGCCGGCCTGGTCCAGCGTGCGCCGCGCCGCCTCCGGGTCATAGGTCGGCATCAGCTTCGCGGCCTCGGCATCGAAGCCTGCGGTATTCGGATTGAGATAGGCGGTCGCCGGCACCGCCGTGCCGAACCACACCGCCTGCACGATGGCGGCGCGGTTCACCGCCTGGTTCACCGCCAGCCGGATCGCCGGGTCGCTGACGACGGGCTTGTCCACCTTGAAGCCCAGGAAGTGGTCCCAGAAGTAGTTCTCCTGGGTGGACATGCGCACCGTCGGCACCTGGCGGAGCGTGTTCACCGCGATGGCCGGGATGTACTGCGTCGCATCCGCCTGGCCGGTCTGGATGGCGGCAAGGCGGGTCT
>JAIYAI010000667.1 GCA_027489135.1 Acetobacteraceae bacterium | reverse complement strand
GCATCCGGCTGACGCATGTGCCCTATCGCGGCAGCAGCGTCTCCGTGCCCGACGTGATCGCCGGCAGCATCCCGCTGGTCATGGCGGAGATCAGCACCGTCCTGCCGACCTGGCGCGGCGGCCAGACCCGCGTGCTGGCGACGACGGGACCGAGTCGTTCGCCGCTGATGCCGGAGATCCCGACCCTGATCGAGTGCGGCTTCCCGGGCCTGGTGGGCGGAAGCTGGGCCGCGCTGATGGTGCCCGCAGGCACGCCGGCCGAGATCGTGGCGACGCTGAACCGCGCCGCGATGGCCGCACTCGCCGATCAGGCCTATCGCGACCGGCAGCAGGAGCTGGGCGCGCAACTCTCGGAGGAGGCGGTGCGCACCCCGTCCGGCCTCGCGGCCTGGCTCGCCCAGGAACGCGACCGCATCCGCGATACGGCGGCCCGGGCCGGCATCCGGCCGGAGTAGCGCGCGTGCTGGAGATCGGATTGCACGCGCTGGTCGCGCTTCTGGTGATCCTCGATCCACCCGGTACGGCGGCCCTGTTCATGGCGATGACGCCGGGCGTGCCGGCCACGGAGCGCCGTCGCCAGGCGATCCGGGCCGTCGCCATCGCCTTCGTCGTGCTGCTCGGATTCGTGCTCGTCGGTGGCCTGCTGCTGCGGGCGATGGGGATCTCCATCCCGGCCATGCAGGTCGCCGGCGGCCTGCTGCTGTTCCTCATGGCGGCCGACATGGTGATGGGACGGCATGCGCTGCGCACCTCTCCGAAGGAGGAGGAGGCCGCGGTGCAGCAGGCCGATATCAGCGTCTTCCCGCTGGCAATCCCGTTGATCGCCGGGCCGGGTTCGATGACCAGCCTCGTCCTGCTGCGCCAACAGGCCGGCGACGATCCGGCCCAGATTGCCGTACTGCTGGCGGCCCTGCTGGTCGCGCTCGGCGCCACGCTGCTGGCGCTGCTCGGCGCGGCCCGGGTGACGCAGGTGCTCGGCGTGACGGGAACCAATGTCGCGGGGCGCGTGCTGGGGGTCCTGCTGGCCGCGCTCGCCGCGCAGTTCACCATCGACGGGCTTCGGCAGGCCTTCCTGTAGAAGGCCTGCCGGCCCTGCCTCTGCTCAGCTGTTCGGGCCGCGCGTGATGCCGATCGGCTGCCAGCGCTGCAGCGTGGTGTTCTGCAGAACCGCCGGGTTGACGCAGGACATCGGCCACTTGCCCTGCAGCACCAGCGACAGCTCCTGGCCGACGCGGCGCTTGCGCGCCTCGTCGAAGCGGGCGGAGGCCGAGGCGGTGTGGGCGGAAAGGGTGACGTTCTCCATCCGCAGCAGCGGGTTGTTGTGCGACGGCGGCTCGACTTCCAGCACGTCGAGCGCGGCATGCGCCATCCAGCCTTCCTGCAGTGCCTTGATCAGCGCGGCCTCGTCCACGGTGGGGCCGCGGCCGGTGTTGATGAAGATCGCCGTCGGCTTCATGAGCTTGAAGTGCTCCTCGCGCAGCATCTTCTCGCATTCCGGGCGCGCCGGAGCATGCATGGACACGAAGTCGGAGCGGCTCATCACCTCGCTCAGCGTCGCGGGGATCACGCCATATTCGGGCAGGATCTGCTCCTCGACGAAGGGGTCGTAGGCGATCATGTTGAGGCCGAAGGCCTTGGCGCGGCGGGACACGGCGCGGGCGACGCGGCCGAAGGACACGAAGCCGAGCGTCTGGCCCATCAGGCGCGGGATCTTCAGCAGCGCCGGGCGGCCTTCGCGCCAACGGCCCTCGCGCACCATCTTGTCCTGCTCGATGACGCGGCGGAAGCCGGCCAGCAGCAGCGTCATCGCGTGGTCGGCGACCTCGTCGATGAAGGTGTCGGGCACGTTCGTCACCGGGATGCCCCGCGCCGTCGCCGCCTTCACGTCCACGCTGTCGACGCCGACCGAGCCGAGCGTGATGGAGCGGCACTTCTGCATCGCGTCGATCACCTTCTTGGTGATCGGCATGCCCTTGGCATAGATCGCGTCGGCATCCGCGGCGGCGGCGGCGATGAAGCCGTCCTCCGTCGCCGGCGCCTCGATGATCTCGACATCCAGGCCCTGCAGGGGCTCCATCTCCAGGTCGTAGCCGCCGCCGGCGACGGTGAAGCTGGCGCCGGCGGGCGTGTAGACTTTGAACTTGGCCATGTCGTTCTCCCGAATGCGAGGCTTCGCCTCGCGCTCCACCAAGGGGGGTCGCCCCTTGGAACCCCACCAGGGGGCCGCGCCCCCTGGACCTGCACTACTTGGGCGGGCGCGCGCGGATCGCGGCCTCATGCACCTCGACGCCCCAGCCGGGGGCGGTGGGCAGCACCAGTTCGCCGTTTTCGATCACCGGCGGCGTGGTGAACTCGTCGCGCCACTTCACGCTGTCGATGTCGATCTCCATCACGCGGAAATTCGGGATGGTCGCGCTGAAATGCGCGCTGATCTGCGTGCAGAGGTTGCCGTAGAAATTATGCGGTGCACAGTTGACCTCATAGACGTCGCACATGGCGGCGATCTTCATCGATTCCGACAGGCCGTTCCAGATCACGTCGACGATGCCGACATCCATCGCATAGTGCTCGAGGAAGGGCCGGAACTCGCGGCGCCCGTGCAGCGTCTCGCAACTGGCGATGGGGCAGGGGGCGGCACGCTTGATCGTGGCGAGCCCCGCCGGATCATGCGTGTCGATTTCGAGCCAGGTGAGGTTGAAGGGCCGGACCGCCTCGGCGATGCGCAGGAAGCCCTCGGTCTTGAAGTGGAAATTGGTGTCGAGATGGATGCCCATCTCCGCCCCCACCGCATCGCGGATCCGGCCCAGATGCGTCTGCAGCAGGGAGAGGGTCTTGTTGTCCCAGTTCAGCTCCGGCCAGCCCGCATGCCGCGCGAAGCCAGGGCTGTACTGGTAGAGCTTCCCGTCCTGGCCGGGGATCAGGATGTTGGTCTTGAGCCCCTTGAAGCCGAGCGCCTTCACCTCCGCGGCGTGGCGCGCGACCTCGTCGTAGTCGGGCAGCGGCGGGGTGCCCATATGGGCGTGGTTACGCACGCGGTAGCTGCCGAAATGCGACCAGTAGACCGGGATCCGCTCCCGGATCGGCCCGCCGAACAGCGCATAGACCGGGATGCCGCGCGCCTTCGCGGCGATGTCGAGCAGCGCGTTCTCGATCGCCGCGATCGCCTGCTGGTTCAGCCCGCCGCGCGACTGCCGCGTCATCACGTGCAGATAGGCCGTCACCGCCTCGAAGCGCGTCGGGTCGCGGCCGATGATCAGCGGCGAGAGGCCATCGATGACGGAGGAGAGGCCAGTGGAGCCAAAGCTCTCGTTGTATTCGGACCAGCCGACCAGGCCGTCATCCGTGGTGACCTTGAGGAAGCTGAACAGCCGCCAGCCGGCATCCGCGCGCAGCGTCTCCACCTTGGCGATCTTCATGCGTTTCCCCCGTAGCGGTTGGCGAAGGGAAGCACGGCGCCCGCCCCTCCACAAGCCGCCGGGCCGGGCGTAGCGTGGGCGATCGACCCACGGAGAGGGAGGGACAGGACATGGGCCAGCTTGAGGGCAAGATCGCCTGGGTGACCGGCGCCGGCACCGGCATCGGCGCCGCGACGGCGGAACGCTTCGCGGCGGAGGGCGCCACGGTGGTGATCACTGGCCGCCGCAAGGAGCCGCTGGAGGAGGTGGCCGGCCGCATCAAGGCCGCCGGCGGCAAGGCGGTGGTGCGCCCCGCGGACCTGATGAAGGCGACGCAGGTCCAGGCCGTGGTCGACGGCATCGCCAAGGAGTTCGGCCGGATCGACGTGCTGGTCAGCAATGCCGGGCTGAACATCGTGGATCGTGGCTGGGCCAATATTTCGCCCGCCGGCATCGACGAGCTGATCGGCGGCAACCTGACCAGCGCCTTCTACGTGGCCCAGGCGACGCTACCGGTCATGCGCGCGCAGGGCGGCGGCGTGATGATCCACACCGCCTCCATGGCGGGCCGCAACATCGGGCTGATGAGCGGCCCCGGCTATGTCGCCAGCAAGCACGGCGTGGTGGCGATGAGCCACACGATCAACCAGGCCGAATGCATCAACGGCATCCGCAGCACCGCCTTCTGCCCGGGCGAGGTGAACACCGAGATCCTCAAGAAGCGTCCGAACCCGCTGACCCAGCAGGAGCTGGACGAGATGCTGCAGCCCCAGGATTGCGCGGACATGCTGCTCTACATCGCCACCCTGCCGCCGCATGTGACGATGAACGAGGTCTGGCTGACGCCGACCAAGAACCGGGGGTATGTGCGGGCGTTGAACGTGAAGCTGTGATGGGAAGGGAGTAGGGCCCGAGGGGCCCTACTCCTTCACCGCGCCGGTCAGCGAGGACACGTAGTAGTCCACGAAGAAGCTGTAGAAGATGGCGACCGGCAGCGAGCCCAGCAGGCTGCCGGCCATCAGCGCGCCCCACTGGTAGACGTCGCCCGTCACCAGCTCCGTCAGGATCGCCACCGGCACCGTCTTCTTCTCGCTGCTCTGGATGAAGGCCAACGCGTAGATGAACTCGTTCCAGGACAGCGTGAAGCTGAAGATGCCGGCGCTGATCAGCCCCGGCACCGCCAAGGGCAGGGTGATCTTGGTCAGGATCTGGATGCGCGTCGCGCCGTCGATCAGCGCGCACTCTTCCAGCTCATAGGGAATCGACTTGAAGTACCCGATCAGCAGCCAGGTGCAGAACGGGATCAGGAAGGTCGGGTAGGTCAGGATCAGCGCGAAGGGCGTATCGAAGAGCCCGAGCTTGAAGACCAACGTCGCCAGCGGAATGAACAGGATCGATGGAGGCACCAGGTAGGCAAGATAGATCGCCAGGCCGACATACTGGCTGCCGCGGAAGCGGAGCCGCTGGATCGCATAGGCCGCGAGCGTCGAGGACAGCAGCGACAGCACGGTCGAGGCGATGGCGACGGTCATCGTCGTCCAGAGCCAGCGCGGATAGCTCGTCTCGAACAGCAGCAGCCAGAGGTGCTGCAGGGTCGGAGAGCCGATCAGGAAGGGGTTGTAGGTCTTGTAGTCGTAAAGCTCCGCGTTCGGTTTGAACGCCGTGATCGTCATCCAGTAGAACGGGAACAGCAGGATCAGCAGGAAGCAGGCCAGCGGGATCCACAGCATGACCAGGCGGCGGGTCTTGCTGTCCCAGGTCATCATCTCGGGCTGCGCGGTGGCGCTGTTGGACTGCGGCACCGGCGCGTTGGTGACGGAGGCGGCGTCGGACATGCTGGTTCTCCCGGTCGCCGCTCAGTCGTTGCCTTCGCCCTGCTGCCACTTCCGCCGCGCGAGGGCGAAGTAGCTGAACAGGGTGGCGAAGACGAGGAAGGGGATCATGGAGACCGCGATCGCCGCGCCCTCGCCAAGCTGTCCGCCCGGGATGCCGCGCTGGAAGGCCAGCGTCGCCAGCAGATGCGTGCTGTTCACCGGCCCGCCGCGGGTGATGGCGTAGACCAATTGGAAGTCGGTGAAGGTGAAGATGATCGAGAAGGTCATGACGATCGCCAGGATCGGCATCAGCATCGGGAAGGTGATATAGCGGAAGCGCTGCCAGCCCGTGCTGCCATCCAGCAGCGCGGCCTCATAGAGGCTGGGCGAGATGGTCTGCAGCCCGGCGAGGAGGGAGATCGCCACGAAGGGAATGCCGCGCCAGATATTGGCGCAGATCAGGCTCCAGCGGGCCGGCCAGGCGCTGCCGATGAAGTCGATATTGGTGGTCCGCCAGCCCAGCACGTCGACGAAGAGGTAGCTGATGATGCTGAACTGCGGGTCGTAGATCCACCAGAAGGCGAT
>JAIYAI010000185.1 GCA_027489135.1 Acetobacteraceae bacterium | reverse complement strand
TGAACTGGCTGAGCTGCGAGGAGCCGAAGAACTCCCTGACCGCCGCCGCCGCCGGCTTCGCGTTGATCAGGTCGTGCGGCATGACCGTGTCGATGTCGACCGAGCCCATGCGCTCCTTGATCGCGCGCTCCATGCGGAGCAGGCCGACGCGGTACTGGTTCTCCATCAGCTCGCCGACAGAACGCACCCGGCGGTTGCCGAGGTTGTCGATGGCGTCGATCTGGCCGCGCCCGTCCTTCAGGTCGAGCAGCACGCGCAGCGTCGCCAGGATGTCCTCCTTGCGCAGCGTGCGCTGCGTGTCGGAGACCTCCTCCAGGGAGAAGCCCAGGCGCATGTTCATCTTCACGCGGCCGACGGCCGAGAGGTCGTAGCGCTCCGCGTCGAAGAACAGGCCCTTGAACAGCGCCTCCGCCGTGTCGGGCGTCGGCGGCTCGCCGGGACGCATGACGCGGTAGATGTCCATCAGCGCGTCGTCGCGGTTGGTGTTCTTGTCGACCGCGAGGGTGTTGCGGATCCAGGGGCCGACGGACTGGTCGATCGCCAGGGTCGGCAGGCGGTCGAGGCCGGCCTGCTCGATCATGGCGAGCTTCGGCTCGGTCAGCTCCTCGCCGGCCTCAGCCCAGATCTCGCCGGTCTCCATGTTGACCATGTCCTCGGCGACGTAGCGGCCGAGCAGGTCGGTGCGGCCGACCAGCACCTCGGTCGTGCCGCCCTCGGCGATCTTGCGCGCGGCGCGCGGCGTCAGCTTCGCGTCCTTCTCGGCCACCACTTGGCCGGTGCGGGCGTCGACCAACGCCTCCTGCAGCTTGACGCCGCGGAAGCTGTCGGGGTCGAAGGGCCGCGACCAGCCCTGCTCGACGCGCGAGAAGACGACCTGGCCGTAGAAGATCGAGAGGATCTCCTCGGCGTCCATGCCGCGGATCTCGTTCGGCTCCAGCTCCTGCCCCTCGGCCGCGCGCTCGGCGCGGCGGGACGCGGTGCGCTCCGAATCGAGGGCCATCAACAGGGTCGTGGTCTGCAGCTTCCGCTTGCGGTCGATGCGGACGTAGCAGATGTCCTTGGCGTCGAACTCGAAGTCGAGCCAGGAACCGCGATAGGGGATGACGCGCGCGGCGAAGAGGTACTTGCCGCTGCTGTGCGTCTTGCCCTTGTCGTGATCGAAGAACACACCCGGACTGCGGTGCATCTGGGAGACAATGACACGCTCGGTGCCGTTGATGATGAAGGTGCCGTTATCCGTCATGAGCGGCATGTCGCCCATGTAAACGTCCTGCTCCTTGATGTCGCGAACGGACCGCGAACCGGTGTCCTCGTCCACGTCCCAGACGATCAGGCGCAGGCGGACCTTCAGCGGCGCGGCGAAGGTCAGGCCGCGCTGCATGCATTCCTCGACGTCGTACTTGGGCTCCTCGAGCTCGTACTGCACGAACTCCAGGCGCCCGCGGCCGGCGAAGTCGTCGATCGGGAAGACGCCCTTGAAGACCTCCTGCAGCCCGGTATTGGTCCGGCTGTCCGGGAGCACCTCCATCTGCAGGAAGGCCTCGTAGCTGGCCCGCTGCACGTCGATGAGGTTGGGCATCGGCGCGACCTCGGGCAGGCGCCCGAAGCTCTTGCGGATCCGCTTGCGCCCCGTGAACGACTTCGCAATGGCGTTCATGCCTGTTCCTATCCCTCGGCGCGGCCCGGCTGGGGCCGGTCCGGCTGTACCTGCATGCCCGGCCCCCGCCCGTCGGCGGGTGACCCCGTAATGCCCGCCCGGAGGCGGGGTAAGCTGGTCAGTCGTGCCGTCCCCTTCAAGGAACGGCGACGCGGGCAGGGACCCTGAGGGTTCCTGCCCGTGCCTGGTCTCGAACTGTCGACCGGTCGGCGGGGTCGAAACCCACGCCGGACCGGCGGCGATCCCGCCTTACTGGATCTCGACGGACGCCCCGTTCTCCTCGAGCACCTTCTTGATCTTCTCGGCCTCGTCCTTCGACACGCCTTCCTTCAGCGGCTTCGGCGCGCCCTCGACCAGGTCCTTGGCTTCCTTGAGGCCGAGGCCGGTGATCGTGCGGACTTCCTTGATCACGTTGATCTTCTTGTCGCCCGAGGCCTTGAGGATGACGTTGAACTCCGTCTTCTCCTCGGCCGGGGCCGCCGCGGCCGCAGCCGCCGGCGCGGCGGCAACCGCCACCGGCGCGGCGGCGGAGACGCCCCACTTCTCCTCCAGCATCTTGGAGAGCTCAGCGGCTTCCAGCACGGTCAGGCTGGAGAGCTCATCAGCCAGCTTGTTGAGATCGGCCATATCGATGTATCCCTTGATCTAGTGGCTTGGCTTGCCGTTTGCAACACCCGGGCTCCCGAAGGGTGCCCGTTATCTTTCCGGTATAGTATCGAAGCCTCAGGCGGCCTCGGCGTCCTTCTTTGCGAAGGCCGCCAGCACCCGGGCAATCTGCCCGCCAGGCGCCTGCAGCACGCCCGCGATCCGCGTCGCCGGGGTCTGGATCATGCCCACCAGGCCCGCGCGCAGGGTCTCCAGGCTCGGCAGTTCGGCCAGCGCCTTGATCCCGTCCGGGCTCAGGGTCTGCTTGCCGAGGGCGCCGCCCAGGATCACGAACTTGTCGTTCGTGCGCGCGAATTCGACCGCGGTCTTCGCCACCGCGACCGGGTCCTTCGACCAGGCCAGGGCCGTCGGCCCCTTCAGCAGCGGCGCGATGCCGTCGAAACTGGTGCCGTCGAGCGCGCGCAGCGCCAGCCGGTTCTTGGCGACCTTGTAGGTCGCCCCCGCCGCCCGCATGCGGCGCCGCAGATCGCTCACATCCGCAACCGTCAGGCCGGAATTCTGGCCGACGAGCACGAAGGAGGTATCGGCGAACACCGCGTTGAGGGCGTCGATGAACGCGGCCTTTTCGGTACGGTCCACGTCACGTCTCCGTCCAAGGCCCCACCCTGATGGAGGGGGAAGGGCCGTCCTCTCAATCGCCGGATGCCGCCGCGGCCCTACGCACGCGACCGCACGACACCCGTGTCCGCCTGTCCTGAAGTCCGGAAAGCCAAGCCAAGCCGGCCCGCGGCGGTTCCCCGCCCCGGGCCCGATCGTCTGGCACCCCATCTACCGCCGGCCGGGCCTGGCCCGATCAAGCCCCGATACGGGGCACCGATGGTCTCGGACAGGTTCGGGAGGGACCGGGGCCCCTCCCTGCCCGCCCACCCGAGGGTGGGCGAATAGAATGGTCCGTCAGCCCGCCTGCGACAGCGAGGCGACGTCGACCTTCACGCCGGGGCCCATGGAGGAGCTCACGGCGACCTTCTTCACATAGGTGCCCTTGGCGCCGGTCGGCTTGGCGCGCTGGATGGCGTCGATGAAGGCGCGGGCATTCTCGAGCAGCTTGGCTTCCTCGAAGGAGGCCTTGCCGATGCCCGCATGCACGATGCCGGCCTTCTCCGCGCGGAACTCCACCTGCCCGGCCTTGGCCGCGGTGACCGCGCCCTTGACGTCCATGGTGACGGTGCCGAGGCGCGGGTTCGGCATCAGGCCGCGGGGGCCGAGGATCTTACCGAGGCGCCCCACGAGGCCCATCATGTCGGGCGTGGCGATGCAGCGGTCGAAGTCGATCTGCCCGGCCTGCACCTTCTCGGCCAGGTCGTCGGCGCCGACCACGTCGGCCCCTGCGGCGAGCGCCTCCTCGGCCTTCGCGCCGCGGGCGAAGACGCCGACGCGGGAGATCTTGCCGGTGCCGTTCGGCAGGCCGACCACGCCGCGGACCATCTGGTCGGCATGGCGCGGATCGATGCCGAGGTTCATCGAGATCTCGATGGTCTCGTCGAACTTGGCCTTCGCATTGGCCTTAACCAGCGCGATGGCGGCCTCGAGCGCATGCACCTGTTCGCGGTCCAGGCCCTTGTAGATGTCAGCGAGACGCTTGCCCTGCTGCGCCATGGCTCAGCCCTCCACCACGGTCATGCCCATCGAACGGGCGGAGCCTGCGAGCATGCTGACCGCGCTCTCGATGTCGGTGCAGTTCATGTCCTTCATCTTCACCTTGGCGATCTCATGCAGCTGCGACTTCGTCACGCGGCCGACCATCGCGCCCTTGCCGGGGGTGG
>JAIYAI010000730.1 GCA_027489135.1 Acetobacteraceae bacterium | reverse complement strand
CGCCGCAGCACCCCCGAAGAAGGCGATGTTCACCGCCGAGAGCGCCTTGCCTGCCTGCGCCAGCGGCACCGCCGCCCGCGCCATCGAGAAGACCAGCACCTGGAAGGTGATGCAGAGGCCGAACAGCGTCAGCATCGCCGCGTCCCAGGTGGCGGGAAGCTGCGGCAGCCCCATCGAGACCGCCAGCGCCCCGCCCGGGCCGCCCGCCAGCAGGGCGAGGATGCAGAGCGCCGCGGCATAGTGGCTCAGGCCCATCAGCAGCACCGGCCGCCCGGTCGCGCGCAGCACCCATCCCGCGATGACGGGCCCGATCACCAGCGACAGGGTGCACAGCAGCAGCAGGTTGCCGGCCTCGATCCGTGGCAGGCCCTTCATCTCCATCAGCCAGGGCCCGCCCCAGAGGCCGCGCAGCCCGAGCACGGCGGCGAGGCTGGCGAAGGCGAAGACCAGCAGCGGCCGGAGCCGCGCGGAGGTGGCGAGCGACCAGACCAGCCGGAGATCGGCGCCGAGGCTCTGCTGGTCCTCCTGCCGTTGCGGCGGGTCGCGCGGCACGGTCAGGAAGACGGCGCCGAGGGCGAAGAGCGCGAGCGCCGCCGCGGCGAAAAACCCGGCGCGCCAACCCTGCCATTCCACCAGGAACGCAAGGGGGCTCGCCGTCAGCAGCATGCCGACATTGCCGAGGGCCAGGATCAGCCCGGACCAGAGGGCGAAGCCCTTGGCATCCATGGTGCGCGCGGCGTGGGTCGTCGGGCACATCAGCATGCCGGAACAGCCCACCCCCATGATCACCTGCGCCGCCAGCATGGTCAGCGGGCCCGTCGCCGTGGCGGCGAGCATCGCGCCGCCGGCGCCGACCGAGAGCAGGCCGAGCGCGGTGCGCTTCACCCCGTAGCGGTCGAGCGCGACGCCGACGGGGAGCATCACCAGGGCGAAGGCGAAGGGGAAGGCGCCGGTCAGCAGCGCCAGGGTCTCGTCCGAGATGCCGAGGTCGCGCGTCAGCACGTCCGCCGCGATGGCGGGCAGTGTGCGGACGGCGTTGGAGAAGATGTGGCCGAGGGTCAGCGCCAGGATGGGCGCGACCACGAGCCATCCGCTGCCCAACGAGGCAGCGCCGGGCGCCCGGGTCAATTCCGGAACATCTTCCCCGGATTGAGGATGCCCTTCGGGTCAAGCTGCGCCTTGATCCCGCGCATCACCGCCAGCGCCTCGGCGCCATGCTCCTGCTCCAGGAACTCGCGCTTCCCGAGGCCCACGCCATGCTCGCCGCTGCAGGTGCCGCCCAGTGCCAGGCCGCGCGCGACGATCAGCCGGTCCATCTCCCAGGCCTTCTCCAGCGAGCCCTCGACCTTCGGGTCGTAGAGGATGACCTGGTGGAAATTGCCGTCGCCGACATGGCCGACGATGCAGGTGGTATGGCCGCGGGCGTCGGCGTCGGACTTCGCGCCGAGGATCGCCTCGGCCAGCTTGCTGATGGGGACGCAGACATCGGTGGTGATGCCGTGCCAGCCCGGCACCAGGTTGATCGCCGCCCAGTAGGCGTCGTGCCGCGCCTTCCACAGGCGGTTGCGGTCCTCGGCCTCGGTTGCCCAGGCGAAGCCCTCGCCGCCGAACTCGGTGGCCAGCGCCTCCACCGCCTCCGCCTGCTCCTTCACCGCGGCATGGGTGCCGTGGAATTCCAGGAAGAGGGTGGGGGTGGCGCGGAAGCCTTCCAGCTTCGAGTAGTTGATGCTGGCCTGCATCTGGTCGGCGTCCAGCAGCTCGATCCGGGCGACGGGGATGCCGGACTGCATGGTGGCGATGGTGGTGTTCACCGCGCCGGCGAGGTCGGGGAATTGGCAGACGGCGGAGGACATCGCTTCCGGAATGCCGTGCAGCTTCAGCCGCACCTTGGTGACGACGCCGAGCGTGCCCTCCGACCCGATGAAGAGCCGCGTCAGGTCGTAGCCGTTCGACGCCTTGCGCGCCCGGCCGCCGGTGTTGATCACGCGGCCATCGGCCAGCACGACCTCGAGGCCCAGTACGTTCTCGCGGATCGTGCCGTAGCGCACGGCGTTGGTGCCGGAGGCGCGGGTCGCGCACATGCCGCCGATGGTGCAGACGCTGCCGGGATCGACCGGGAAGAACATGCCCTGATCCCGCAAGTATTCGTTGAGCTGCTGGCGGGTCACGCCGGGCTCGATCAGGCAGTCCATGTCCTCGGGATTCACCTCGAGGATCGCGGTCATGCCCGAGAGGTCGAGGGAAAGGCCACCGCGCACCGGGTTCACATGGCCTTCCAGCGACGTACCGGCGCCGTAGGGCGTCACCGGCACGCCATGGTGGTGGCAGAGCGCGAGGATGCGGCTCACCTCCTCCGTCGTCTGCACGAAGGCGACGGCGTCGGGCAGGGTGGGGGTGGTGCTGTCCTCACCCTTGCCGTGCTGCAGGCGGATGCTCTCGTTCACCGAGAGCCGGTCGCCGAGGACCTCGCGCGCGCCTGCAATGACGGCGGCGACGCTGTTGGGCTCAGCGAGGGGGCCGGGGCGGGTGACGACGTTCATCTTGGCTATTCCTCGATCCGCGTGAGCGGGCAGGTGAGGCAGTGCGGGCCGCCGCCGCCCGCGGTGAAGAGGGAAAGCTCGGGGTCGAGCACGGTCAGCCCTTCGGCCCGCAGGCCGGCATCCAGGTCGCGGCCGCCGCGGGCCGATATCACGCGCCCGGACCCGAGGGAAAGGATGTTGCAGCCGAGCCCCATCGCCTGCCCGTAGGGGACCGGGATGGTGCGGATGCCGTGCCCGCCGAGCCAGGCAAGGAAGCCGGGATCGAGCACGTCACGGCACGCCACCGCCAGGCCGGGTGCGGCCATGCAGAACAGCACGTCGAGATGCAGGAAATGCTCGTCGAAGGGCTCGATGCGGACTTCCCAGTCCTCTGCGCGGAGCCAGGCGGCAAGCTGCTCGGCGCCGGCGCGGTCGGTGCGGCCGCCGCTTTCGCCGATGACCGCGAGGCCGGGGCGGAGGATGTGGATGTCGCCGCCCTCCAACGTGCCGGCCGAGGACAGGCGCCAGAAGGCCGAGCCCTGGGCCGCGTGCCAGCCCAGCAGAGGCGCGTATTCGCCACGCCGCTGCGGGCGTTCGAGCTGGCACAGCACGGGGCCGCGATGCGTCACGACGACGCTGTCGCGGGTATAGACCATGTAGGGCAGGTGTTCGGCGGCCGGCAGGACATGCACGGTGACCCCGCCCTGCTCCAGCGCCGCCACCAGCTCCGCATGCTGCGACGCCAGCGCCTGCAGCGAGGGCTGCGCCCCACCGCCCGCCAGGGTGCGCCGCGCGATCGCGTTGGTCGGCAGCCAGCGGTAGTGGTCGGGCGGGGAGACCAGCACCTCGGCGAGGCGGCCGGTCTCCGAGGCAAGGGCGAAGCGGGGAGCCATGGGCGGCAGGGTGACGCCCGGCCGCCTGCAGGTCCAGGGTGCGGCGTCAGGCGATCACCACGATCTCCGCGTCGCCCCAGCCCTTGGCGCCCGTGAGGTCGGCAAAGATCAGGGCCGCCCCGGCGCCGGTGCCGTCGGCATCCCAGGCGAGCAGCTGCGTCGTGGTGTTGTAGATGAACTGGCCCTGCGCCTGCGTCGCCGTTCCGGTCGCGTTCTCCGCATAGCGACCCGCCACCACGAGGTCGATGCCGGCGAAAAGCTGGACGGCGTCGAAGCCGGCGGCGGAGACCTCGAGCCTGTCGTTCTTGCCCGTATAGTCGGTGATCCGGTCGATCCCCTCCGTCGGCGCCGCGAAGCGGAAGGCGTCTGCCCCCTTGCCGCCGGTGACGCTATCGGCACCGCTGCCGCCCAGCAGCGTATCGTTGCCGGCGCCGCCCGAGAGGCTGTCGTCGGCGCCGAGGCCGCTCAGCAGGTTCGCCCCCTTGTTGCCGATGACGGTATTGGCCGCCGCGTTGCCGGTGCCGTTGATGGGGCCGCCGCCCGCGAGGGTCAGATTCTCGAAGCCGGCGGCCAGGGCGTGCGTCGCATCGGCGATGATGGTGTCGATGCCGCCCGCATCGGTCACGCCATCGCCCGCGCCCAGGATGTAGGTGTCGTCGCCGATGCCGCCATCGAGCGAATCATTGCCGGCATCGCCCTGCAGCGTGTCGT
>JAIYAI010000066.1 GCA_027489135.1 Acetobacteraceae bacterium | reverse complement strand
ACTCGCGCACCTCGGCGTAGTCGTAGCGCCGGCCGCGATGCAGGGTGCAGCGGTTGTCCCAGATCACCAGGTCGCCGGGCCGCCAGACATGGCTGTAGATCAGGTGCGGCCGCGTCGCGTGCTCCAGCAGGTCCATCAGCAGCATCTTGCCCTCGGCGAGCGGCATGCCGAGGATGCGCCGCGCATGGATGCCGCAGAACAGCGCGGTGCGGCCGCTGCCCGGATGCTTGCGCACCAGCGGCCAGATCACCGCCGGCAGCGCGGCGAGTTGCTCCGGCGTGTAGTCGTCGTCGCCCAGCAGCGTGATGCGCGAATGCAGCGCGTAGTGCTCGGCCTCGCGGCCCTCGACCATGGCGCGCAGGCGCGCGGGCAGCGTGTCCCAGGCGGCGCGGAGATCGACGAACTCCGTCTCGCCGCCCCAGGAGGGCAGGCGCACCGCGTTGAGCATGGAGTAGGAGACGGCGGGCGACTGGAAGCTGCTGTCGGAATGCCAGAGCTGGTTGGCGAGGCCGCTGATCATCTTCTTGGTATCGACCGGCAGCGGCTTGCCGTCGGCGTCGACGTTGGAAATGTCGATCAGCGCCGCGTCGCGCATCCGCTCCACCCGGCCGCCGATCTTCTTGAGGCCGGGGTTGAGGGGGCCGAACTGGCGCGACATCGCCACCTGCTGCTCCTGCTCCATCGCCTGGCCCGGGAAGACGAGGACGGCGTAGCGGTCCATCGCTTCGGTGACCGCCGCGACCTGCTCCGGGGAGAGCGGGCGGGTCATGTCGATGCCCGTCGCCTCGGCGGCGAAGAGCGGGTGAAGCTGGCGGAGCGTCAGGCCGGCCATGGCGCGCATTCCCTTCCCTGGTGGCACGGAGCCTAGGACAGGCTGGACGCCGGCGGAATAGAGGAAGCCCGCCGCTGACCCGCCCGGCCCGGCGTGCTAGGACCGCGGCCTCTTTGCGGGATGAGGCAGGGCTTGGGGGTCTGGGGCAAGGTCATCGGCGGGGTCACGGGCTTCCTGACCGGCGGGCCGCTCGGCGCCGTCATGGGCGCGGCGCTGGGCCATGCGGCGGATGCCAATGCCGGTGGCGGCCAGGGCCTGCCGCCGGGCGCCGCCTCGCTCGCGGCCATGCTCGGCTCGAAGGAGCAGCTGTTCGCGATCGGCGTGGTTGTGCTCTCGGCGAAGCTGGCCAAGTGCGACGGGCCGGTGAAGCGGGAGGAGATCGACGCCTTCAAGCGGATGTTCCGCATCCCGCCGGAGAACCTGACGGAGGTCGGGCGGCTGTTCGATTCTGCCCGCGATTCCTCGGACGGGTTCCGCCCTTTCGCGGACCGGATGGGCGTCGCATTCGCCGATAACAAGGCGATGCTCGAGGACGTGCTGGCCGCGCTCTTCCATATCGCGCGCGCGGACGGCCCGCTGACGAAGGCGGAGGTCGCCTTCCTGCAGGAGGTGCAGGTCGCCTTCGGCGTCGATGCGCCGGGCTGGGAACGGGCGCGGGACGGGCGCAACCCGGGTGCGGCGCCGCCGCCGCCCTCGGGGCCGGATCCCTACGCCGTGCTGGGCGTCCCGAAGGGGGCGCCGGACGAGGAGGTGCGCCTGGCGTGGCGCAAGCTGATGCGGGAGAACCACCCGGACAGCCTCGCCTCGCGCGGCGTGCCGCCGGATTTCGTCAAGCGCGCGACGGACAAGGTGGCGGAGATCAACGCGGCCTGGGACCGCATCAAGCACGAGCGCAAGCTGTGAGGCTGCGGGAGAGTCCGAACCAGGACGACCGCCCCACCGGCGCCGCGATCGATACGCTGGTGCTGCACTACACCGGCATGCTGTCGGGCGCCGCAGCGGTCGATCGGCTCTGCGACAGGGAGGCCAAGGTCTCCTCGCACTACGTGGTGGAGGAGGACGGGACGGTCTGGCGCCTGGTGCCGGAGGCGCGCCGCGCCTTCCACGCCGGCATCTCGCACTGGCGCGGGCGGGCGGGGCTGAACGCAACCTCGATCGGGATCGAGATCGTGAATCCCGGCCATGAATGGGGCTACCGCGACTTCCCGGCGCTGCAGATGGCCGCGGTCTGCGACCTCTGCCTCGGAATCCTGGCGCGGCATCCGGCGATCGCGCCCTGGGGCGTGGTCGGGCACAGCGACATCGCGCCGGACCGCAAGCAGGACCCTGGGGAGTTGTTCGACTGGCGCAGCCTGGCCGCGACCGGGGTCGGGCTGTGGCCAGGGCGCGATCCGGACCATGCACCGAACGGGCGGGAGGCGCCAGCGCTGCTCGCCCGCATCGGCTACCGCACCGACCTGCCCCTGCCGGTGCTGCTGACCGCCTTCCAGCGCCGCTGGCGGCCGGAGCAGGTGGACGGCGACGCCGATGCAGGCACACTGCGCCGCCTCGCGGCCGTGGCGACGCGCTGCCCACCGCCACACAGCGGTTGACGCGCCCGCGCCGCGGCCCGATTGGCGCCGTGCGCCAGGTGGCTGGACGGCCGCTGGTCCGGGAGCGATCCCGGGCTGGAGGAAAGTCCGGGCTCCACGGGAATACGGTGCCGGTCAACGGCCGGCGAGGGTAACCTCAGGGAAAGTGCCACAGAGAGCAGACCGCCCGCACGTCTCGACCTGCGGGTAAGGGTGAAAGGGTGCGGCAAGAGCGCACCGCGCCCCCGGCAACGGGGGCGGCATGGCAAACCCCACCGGGAGCAAGGCCGAATAGGGGCGGTCGGCGGCGTCGCGGGCAACCGTGATGGCCGCAGGGGCATTCCCGCCCCAATCGCCCGGGTTGGCCGCGCGAAGCGGGTGGTGACACCCGCTCCAGAGGAATGGTCGTCCCGATCCGGTTCGCCGGGTCGGACAGAACCCGGCTTACAGGCCACCTGGCGCACTGTTTTCCACAGGCCGGCCCGCCGCCTCGCGGAGGTGTGACCCGCCGGCGTTGCCGCCGCGAACGCGGCCCGATACGCCGCGCAAGCGTGGCTGCCATGCAACATGTCCACAGCTGGGGCCGGCGAGCCCCCACGGATATCCCCAGAATTCCGGAACGTTATCCACAGTCACCGCCCCCGATCGTTGCGATGTCGCAGGCCCAATTTCGACCCCTCCGGCCCTCGCGGAGCCTGTGATTTTCGCCGGTTAACGGCTTGATGCCCTTGAACTCCCAGCTCAGCCCATGTTATCCCACTCCTGCCCAGGAGGACCGGGAGCTCGGGGGGGCGAGCGGTCCAGACGGGGCGGTCGGGCGAGCCGGTGGGGTCGGGGGGCCCTGCCGGCCGCTGCCCCTGAAGGGCGCTTCCGACACGGGCCATCCACCCCCGGCGACCATTTCAGCGCAAGCCAGAGGGGGGCGGCCACCATTTTCTCGGGCACGGTGCCGGCCACGTTCGATCCGAAGAAGACGCGCATCTCCGTGCCGTCCGTCTTCCGGAGCGCGCTCGCCCTGCACGGCACGCTCGACCTGATCGGCCGCCGCTCCTCCCACTCCCCCTGCATCGAGGTCTGGCCCAAGGCGGTCTTCGACGCCCAGGTGAAGGCCCGCACCGAGCACCTCGACCCGTTCGGCCGCGACTTCGAGAAGACGATGCGCAAGCTCGTCGCGCATGCCCACCCGCTGCTGCCGGACGCCGAGGGGCGCATGGTGCTGCCCAAGGAGCTGATCGAGAAGGCCGGGCTCGAGGGCGACGCCGTCGTCAGCGGCCGGCACAACCATTTCCAGATCTGGAGCCTCAAGAACTGGGAAGCCGCCCTCGCCGAGGACGAGGAGGAGGAGGACGCATGAGCGGCCACCTTCCCGTGATGCTGCGCGAGGTCGTGGAGACCCTGCTGCCCCCCACCCTCGTCGCCGGCGCCCCCGCGCTGCTCGACGGCACCTTCGGCGGCGGCGGCTATGCCGCGGCGATCCTCGATGCCGCGCCGCGCGCCACCCTCTACGCGATCGACCGCGACCCCGACGCCATCGCCCGCGGCGCCGCGCTGGCCGCGCGCCATCCCGGGCGGCTGCACCTGGTCGAGGGCTGCTTCGGCGACATGGTGACGCTTCTGGAAGAGCGCGGCGTCGCGCGACTCGACGGCGTCGTGCTCGACATCGGCGTCTCCTCCTTCCAGCTCGACGAGGCCGAGCGCGGCTTTTCCTTTCGCGCGGATGGCCCGCTTGACATGCGTATGGGGAAGGCCGGCAGATCGGCACAAGATCTGGTGAACACCCTGCCCGAGTCGGAGCTGGCCGACATGCTGT
>JAIYAI010000309.1 GCA_027489135.1 Acetobacteraceae bacterium | reverse complement strand
TCCGTCGCAGCGAAGCGATCTTCGCGAGCTGACTGTCCAGGAAGGACTGCCCGCCGAAGCCCGGGTTCACCGACATGACCAGGATGATGTCGCAGAGGTCGAGCACCGTCTCCACCGCCGCCATCGGCGTCGCCGGGTTCAGCACCACCCCGGCGCGCTTGCCAAAGGACCGGATGGTCTGCAGCGACCGGTGGAGGTGCGGCCCGGCTTCGGGGTGCAGGGTGATCAAGTCGGCCCCGGCCTCGGCGAAGGCGGGCAGGTAGGGATCGACGGGGCTGATCATCAGGTGGACGTCGAAGGGCAGGGCGCAGTGCCGGCGCAGCCCCTTCACCAGGGCCGGGCCGAAGCTGATGTTCGGGACGAAATGCCCGTCCATGATGTCGAGGTGCAGCCAGTCGGCGCCCGCGGCCTCGACGGCGCGCACCTCCTCGCCGAGCCGGGAGACGTCGGCGGCCAGCAGCGACGGGGCGACTCGGATCGCACGGCGCGAGGGGGATGACATCCGCGCGGTTCTAGCGAGGGGGCGGGGGGCGGGAAAGCCGCCGCGCTCCCCCCGCCCTCGGCCCTGACATGGCGGGCGGGGCGCCGGGTCCGGCACCCCGCATCGCGTTCAGCTTGCCTCGGGCGCCGGGGTGGCCGGGGGCGGGGCGGCTGCAGGGGCGGTCAGAGCCACGATGGAGCCCGGCTTCGGCACGAGCCAGCCGTAGTGAAAGCCCACACGGAAGGCGGCAAGTACCCAGACCACGACCAGGAAGAGCAGCCCCATCGGGAAGTTCAGCACGCCGTTGAGCAGCATGTTGAACGCGAAGAGGGCCATGCTGGCCGCGGCCACGATGATCGGCCGCTCATGCGACGGCTTGGCGTTGAACCAGGCGTTCAGGCTGAAGGCCCAGTCCGGCGCCGTGATCTCGACCTTGGACGGGCCCGGCGGAGCGGGCGGCAGCCAGGGCGAGGGCTCCATGTACCCGAAGCAGTAGATGCAACGCGGGATCATCACGATTGCCACCACGCCGGCGACCATCACGCCGAAATGGATGCCAGTGTAGAGCATGACGATAAGCAGCGCCGTGAGCCCGAAAACGGCCGACCAGAAGGCGGTCAGGAACTGCTGCTGGTACGGCAGGGCGTCGTACCAGCGATTCTTCTGGTAGGCCCAGTCTGTAGCGATATCCATGTGCGCGAACCCTCCGGGCGCGAGCGTCGTTGATCCTCCAGGCGGGGCACCCTACCGGAACAGGCTCCCGGGGCTCAACCTCCCGTGGGCGGGTTTCGCGAATGAACCGGACCGGTGCTGCACCCGGCCCCGGCAGGGGTTACCGTGCCTGCCCAGGCGACAGGCAGTTCAGGCCGCGATGTGGAGAAGCGTACGCAAAGCGTCGCGCGGTTCGGCGATCTCGGCGAGGGTGGCGCCGTCGAGGACAGCGAGGAAGGCGGCCCGGGCCTGCGCCAGCCTTGCTTCCAGGCGGCAGGACGGGCCGATTGCGCAGGTCCCACCCCCCATGCAGGGCACCAGGGCGAGGTCCGGCTCCATCGCCCGGACCACCGCGCCCACCGTGATCTCCCCCGCTGGGCGCGCCAGGGCGAGGCCGCCGCCGCGCCCGCGCAGGGTGGCCACGAAGCCGTCGCGGCCAAGCTGGTGCGCCACCTTCATCAGATGCGCCTCCGAGATCGCATAGGCCTGGGCGACCTCGGCGATCGTCGCCCGGCCCTCCGGCTTCACCGCGAGGTGGATGAGCATCCGGAGGGCATAGTCGGTCATCACGGTCAGGCGCATGGGCCGAAAGATATATCTTTGATATTGCTTTTCAAGGAGGGGTAGCCCATAAGATGTATTGGACATCGATCTTCAGAGGCTCCCGATGACACCGCTCCGCCTCTTCCTCCTGCCTGGCAACCTCGTCAGCGACGCGCTGCACGTCGAGGATCCCGACAGCCGCACCATGCTGCGCACCCTGGTGAACATGCTGGCCTGGAACCTGGTGGTCGTGCTGGCGATCCTGCCCTTCGTCTGAGGCCCGCCATGTCCGAGATTATCGAGGCCGACATCGCCCGCCTGGTCTCCGCCTTCTACGCGCGGGTCCGCGCCCATCCCGTGCTGGGGCCGGTCTTCCATGCCGCCATCGGCACGGAGGACGCGGACTGGGACGCGCATCTGGCGAAGCTTGTCCGCTTCTGGTCGGCGGTGATGCTGCGCAGCGGCGCCTATCACGGCGATCCCTATTCCGCGCATCTCCGCCTGCCAGGTCTGACGGCCCCGATGTTCGCGGACTGGCTCGGCCTGTTCGAGGCGACCTGCCGCGACCTCTTCACGCCCGATATGGCAGCGGCCTTCGAGGAGCGCGCCCATCGGATCGCCCGCAGCCTGCGCATGGGGTTGTTCGAGCGCATCCCGACGCGGCCCGCCGCAGCCTGATCCGGCGACCAGCCGCCGGGTCCTCCGCTTGCCGCGCGCCCGGCGGACCCGCATCGTGCCGGGCATGGCCGACCTGACCCTGCGCGAGTCCACGCCGGACGACATCCCTGCCACCGCCCGCATCTACGGCCACTGGGTGACGCATGGCCTGGCCAGCTTCGAACTCGACCCACCGGGGGAGGCCGAAATGGCGCGCCGCCGGGACGCGGTGCTGGCGGGCGGCTACCCCTATCTGGTTGCCGAGGCCGGGGGGCGGGTGCTGGGCTACGCCTATGCCTCCGCGTACAGGACCCGCCCGGCCTATCGCTTCGCGGTCGAGAACTCGATCTACGTCGCCCCCGATGCCGGGCGCGGCGGTGTCGGACGGGCGCTCCTGGAAGCGCTGATCGCGCGCTGCGAGGCCGCCGGCTTCCGGCTGATGGTCGCGGTCATCGGCGATTCCGACAACGCGCCCAGCATCGGCCTCCACAGGACCTGCGGCTTCGCCCATGCCGGGATGCTGCCGGCGGTCGGCTGGAAGCACGGGCGCTGGGTCGACAGCGTGCTGATGACCCGCCCCCTCGGCGCCGGTGCGACATGCCCACCGGCCTGAAGGACGTCCCGACCCGCTCCTGGGTGCTGCTCGGCGTCGCCATCCTGGTGGTGACGGCGGCGGTGCAGCTTGCCATGGGGCGCCTGCCGATCGCCGCCGACGGGACCATCCGGCTATGGGTGGGCGAGGTGAATTCCAGCGGCAACTCGCAGCACATCGCCGACTGGTACACGCCGTCGCACGTCATCCACGGCTTCCTCTTCTACGCGCTGTTCTCCCCCCTGAAACACCGCGTGCCGCTGGGCGGGCGGGCGGTGCTGGCCATGATGATCGAAGCGGCCTGGGAGATTGCCGAGAACACCGAGACCGTCATCCGGCACTACCGGGAGGCGACGATCAGCCTCAGCTACTTCGGCGACAGCGTGCTGAACAGCCAGTGCGACATCCTGGCGATGCTGCTGGGCTTCTTCCTCGCGGCGCGGCTGCCGGTCTGGGTGACGGTGGCGCTGGCGGTGGTGATGGAGGTCTTCGTCGGCTGGGTGATCCGCGACAACCTGACCCTGAACGTGCTGATGCTGGTCTGGCCGCTGGACAGCGTGAAGGCGTGGCAGGCAGGCAATTAGGGATACGATGCCGGCAGGTGATGCACCCTGCCGAAACAGGCTCGTGCACTCACGCATCCTGATTCGTCCGAATGGGTCAGCGCACGCATTGGCTTCTCCATGCCTGACGTCGGTCGGGCGAAGAGCGCGGGTCCCTTGATCGCGTGAAGCCAGACGCAGGCTCTGGCGATTCTGCTGCGACGATAGTTGTTGGAGACCCTGATTATGTTTCGTCTACTTTCCATGACCGTAATATTGATGATGCCGCTGTCTTCATGGTGTCAGACGGGAGGATCGGACGGGACGGCACAGCCGAGCGCTCCAAGCATCGGCCGGCCAATCGATCCCGTGGAGAGAGAGCGGATGCGGCTTATTTTTTCTCTACAGCATCCGATTTTTTCTTGTGAAAGCACGGAAGCATATTTCGTCAACGAAGCATATGACTCACAGGATCAGGCGTTTGCCCGGAATCGTTATCTCGGGGTACGATTTTCCTTTGTCACGCGGACAGGCGATGTGACATGGGACAATTATCCCTATTACCGCGATGTCCCGGAACGGAGATCGATCACGTACGACGTCATAAATCCCGAAGGGCGTTTAAATCTCTCACTCCTGTGGACGGCTATACGGCAGACAACCGCTGGCCCAAGCACCATTGGAAACGTCGAAATGTTGAGCGTGGAGGTAAACAGATCAAACGAGATCCGTTTTTTCCACATCAATCTTTCGCGCTTACTTCTCAAAGGTACCTGCAGGGTGCAATCCGCCCGCCCATAGGGCTGGCGACGGGGGCCCTCGGGGTAGGCAGCGACCCTTCCTGCCCTGCGGCGGGTATCGGGCCATCCACATCGCCACGTCGATGATGGCCACGACCGCAAGGCGAGCCCGGCAGCCACCATGCCGAACGACGATGTGCCGCCCGTTGACCCTCTCGCGCCCACGGCGGACACTCCGGCCCTCCAAGGGAGAAGCGTCATGCGCAACAGCAGCGTCCTCGAGGTCGTGCCGACCGGTCCCGTCGTCGGCGCCGAGATCCGTGGCGTCGACCTGGCCGCGCCGCTCGAGGAGGCGGAGGTGGCGACCATCCGCCGCACCCTCTTCGACCGCGGCGTGGTGTTCTTCCGCGACCAGGCGATCTCGCCGGAACAGCACATCGCCTTCGCCGAGCGCTTCGCCCCCATCAACATCAACCGCTTCTTCACCAAGGTCGATGGCTTCGGCGGCCGCATCGCCGAGGTGCGGAAGGAGCCGAACCAGACGAAGAACATCGGCGGCGGCTGGCACACCGACCACAGCTACGACCAGATCCCCGCGCTCGGCTCCATCCTGCTCGCGCGCGAACTGCCGGAGGAGGGCGGCGACACCCTCTTCGCCAGCATGTACGCGGCCTGGGACGCGCTGTCGGACGGGCTGAAGCAGACGCTCTCCGGCATGAAGGCAGTCCATTCCAGCCGCCACGTCTTCGGCCGCACCGACCGGCCGGAGCAGCAGGATGGCCGCCTCGGCAACGCGGCGGCCGCGACGCAGGACGCCATCCACCCGGTCGGCATCCGCCACCCCGGCAGCGGCCGCATCGCGCTCTACGTCAACCCCGCCTTCACCCTGCGCTTCGAGGGCTGGACGGACGAGGAGAGCAAGCCGCTGCTCGACTATCTGTATGGCCACGCGGCGCGGCCGGAGTTCCAGTACCGCTTCCAGTGGCAGCCCGGCTCGATTGCCTTCTGGGACAACCGCGCCACCTGGCACTACGCGGCGAACGACTACCAGGGCGAGCGCCGCCTGATGCACCGCATCACGCTGGAAGGCGAAGCGCTGTCCTGACCTCCGCGCCTGCCTGAACACCGATGGATGGCCGGGCCCGGTGCCCGGCCATTCGCTTGAGAGGAGACCACCCATGGCCGAGACCGACGACCTCTTCGACAAGGGCCTGCCCATCCGCCGCGCCGTGCTCGGCAGCGAATATGTCGACCGTTCGCTGAACAGCGCCGACGACTTCATGATGGGCATCCAGACCGCCGCCACCGCCTGGGGCTGGGGCTGGGCCTGGGGCGACCCGACGCTGGACCGCCGCACGCGGTCGATGATCAATCTCGCCATGCTGACCGCGCTCGGCCGGCCGCACGAGTTGAAGCTGCACGTGAAGGGCGCGCTGAACAACGGCCTGACGGTCGAGGAGATCAAGGCCGCGCTGCTGCACGCCACCGCCTATTGCGGCATTCCCGCCGGCCTCGACGCCTTCAAGGCGACGCACGAGGTGCTGGTCGCCGAAGGCGCGGTACCGGCGCCGAAGAAGTAGTCGCAGGCTACGCATGGCCACGAGAGCAGAGTCACGCCTCCTGGCGATCCCGCCTTCCGGCGGTCTGCTCTACAACCCGAGATAGACCTGCCGGACCAGCTCGTTGTCCTGCAGGGCGGCGGCGGACTCGCCCTCGAATTCGATATGGCCGTGGACGATGACGTAGCCACGGTCGGCGATGCGCACGGCCTGGTGGAAATTCTGCTCCGCCATCAGCACGGTCAGGCCGAGCCGCTGCTTCATCTCCGCGATCATCTCCATGGTGCGGGAGACGAGAATGGGGGCGAGCCCGACCGAAGGCTCGTCCACCAGCAGGATGCGCGGCTGCGACATCAGCGCACGGGCCAGCGCGACCATCTGCTGCTCGCCCCCCGACATCGAGCCGACGAGCTGCGCGCGCCGTTCCGCGAGGCGGGGAAATAATTCGTAGGATAGCGCCAGGTTCGCATCGAGATGCGCACGTGCCGCCGCCCGGAAGGCGCCGAGGCGGAGGTTCTGTTCCACCGTCAGGCGCGGAAACAGCCGCCGTCCCTCCGGCACCAGCACGATGCCGTGCTCCACCACCTGCTCCGGCGAGAGGCCCGCGAGGTCCACCGCCTGACCGTCGATGGTCGCGCGCACCGTCCCCGCCGTGGGCCGCACCTGGCCCATGACGCTGCGCATCAGCGTGGTCTTGCCGTTGCCATTGGTGCCGAGCAGCACCACCGTCTGCCCCGCCGGCACGCTGAGCGAGACGCCCTGCAGCACCCGCACCGCGCCATAGCCGGCGTCGAGGCCGCTGATTTCCAGCGATGCGCCGCTACTGCCGGCCAAGATAGGCGTCCTCCACTTCCTGCATCCCCAGCACCGCGCGCGGCTCGCCATCGGCGATCTTGCGGCCGGCGACGAAGACCACCAGGCGCTCGGCGAAGGCGGTCACCGCGCGCATGATATGCTCGATCATGATCACCGCCGTGCCGGCCGCGTTCAGGCGCAGCAGCAATTCGATGATCTGGTCGACCTCGGAATTCGACAGCCCGGCCATCGCCTCGTCGGCGATCAGCACGCGCGGATTCAGCGCGAGCGCCCGGGCCAGTTCCAGCCGGCGCTGCTCCACCTGGGTGAGTTCCCGCGGCAGCATGGCGGCCTTGGCGGCCATCTCCACCTGCTCCAGGCATTCCATGCCGCGCTGCGTCGCACGCGCGGCGTCACCGGAGAAGAGCAGCGGCACCCGGACGTTCTCCAGCACGCTCAGGCTGGCGAAGGGCTGCGGAAGCTGGAAGGTGCGCGCCAGGCCGAGCCGCGCGCGGCGATGCGGCTTCAGCCCGGCCAGCGCGTGCCCGTCCAGCGTTACCGTGCCGTCGTGCTGCGCGAAGTCGCCGCTGATGCAGTTGACGAAGGTGCTCTTGCCGGAGCCGTTCGGCCCGATCAGGCCGAGACGCTCCCCGGCGCGCAGTTCGATGTCCACGTCCTGCAGCGCGACGAAGCCGCCGAAGCGCTTGCCCACGCCCTGGGCGCGGAGAAGGACCTCACTCATCGCCGCTTCCTGAACCAGCCCATGATCCCGCGCGGGGCCAGGGCGACGAAGATCACCAGCATCCAGCCGACGATCCAGAGGTTGAGCGCGGAGGAGATCGTCACCGTCGCCGCCTGCTGCAGCGTGCCCAGCAGCACCGCCCCGATCACCGGCCCGGCCCAGGTGCCAGCGCCACCGATCAGCGGCATGGCGATGGCGTTGACGGCGTAGGAGAGGCTGAAGGCGGCGTCGGGGTTCAGGTAGCCGCTGTAGTAGGGCAGCGGCGCCCCGGCCACGCCCATCAGCGCCCCGCAGAGCGTGGTGGCGATTAGCTTCAGGCGCAGGGTGGGGACGCCCACCGCCTCCGCCGCGCGTTCGTTGTCGCGGATCGCCTGCAAGCCGCGGCCGATGCGCGAATGCTCGACGGCGCGGGCGATGCCGACGGTCAGGATCGCCAGGACCAGCATGACGATGAACATGTACTCGCCCCAGGACGCAAAGGGCGGGATCTCCAGCGGGTTGACGATGTAGGCGCCGCGCGACCCTCCGACATAGTCCCAGTTCACGATCAGCGTCTGCAGCACCACGGCAAGGCAGAGCGTGGCGATGGAGAAGAACACCCCGCGGAGCCGGAGCGTCAGATACCCCGTGCCGAGGCCGAGCAGGCCGGAGACGAAGGCCGCCGCGACGATGCCGGGAATCAGGTCGAGTCCCGTCGCCTTGCGCAGCGCGACGGCGGTATAGGCGCCCGCCGCCATGAAGCCGGCCGCGCCGAAATTCACGTAGCCTGCATAGCCGCCGAGGATGTTCCAGGCGCTGGCAAGCACGACGTATTGCAGGACGAAGTAGCCTGCGAAGTAGCCGTAGTCGTTGCCGATCAGCCGCAGGATCACGACGAGGGCGACACCGATGCCGATGGCGCCGCCCCAGAAGGCCAGGTTGCGCGGGCCCGCGGTCTCGGCCGTGACGGGGATTGTGGTGGCGCTCATCTCAGGCGGCCTTCCCGAACAGGCCCTGCGGCCGGAAGGCCAGCACGAGCAGCAGCCAGCCGAAGGCGACGGCCGGCGACCAGGACGGCCCGTAGAAAGTCGCGGTCACGTTCTCCACCACGCCGAAGAGCAGCGCGGCAGTGACCATGCCCGGCAGGCTCGCCATGCCGCCCATGATGCAGATCGCGAAGACGCGGCCGATGAAGATCTGGCCGGAGGAGGGCTCGACCGGCTGCACCACCACCAGCGCCCCGCCCGCCATGGCGGCGAGGGCGACGGAAATGCCGAAGGCGAGGCGCTTGATCTTCACCGGATCCACGGCCATCAGCCGCAGCGCCTCCGCGTCCTGGGCGACGGCGGCGATGGCGAGGCCGGTGAAACTGCGCCGTAGCCAGAGGATCAGCAGCCCCACCACCGCCATGGCCAGCACCGCCGGCACCAGCATGCGCAGCGGCAGGTCGATCTCGCCCAGGCGCCAGGTGATGAAGGCGTAGTCGGGGTCGAGGAAGCGCTGCTCCGGCCCGAAGGCCATGACCAGCCCGACCTCGACGATGAACATCACGCCGAAGAAGAAGGCGAGGCCCTGCAGCGCCTCCTCGCCTCGTCGTTCGAAGAAGTGGTGGTAGAAGGTGTAGATCCCCACCCCCACCAGGTAGAAGAGTGGCGCGATCAGCAGCGAGACCAGCAGCGGGTCGAGCCCGAGCGTGGTGCCGATCACCACCACCAGGAAGGCGCCGGCGACCATCAGCGCCGGATGCGCGATGTTGACGATGTCGAGCATGCCGAAGGCGATCGCCAGGCCGGCCGCGGCGGCGGCGTAGAGGCCGCCGAGCAGCAGGCCGCTGACGATCCCGTTCAGCAGCAGCGAAAGCTGCGGATCCATCCCCCCCTTGGGCCCCCGTCCTGTCCGCGCTCAGGCCGGCGCGCCGTAGGGCGTGCGGAGCGTCCCCGACTTCAGGTTGTTCGGGTAGAGGATCACCTTGGTGCCGGGCTTCTTGTACTTCTCGAGGTCGCCGTCGCGGATCCCCTGGAACTGCACGAAGAGGTTCCGCTCCTCCGCCCATTCGCCGAGGGCGCTGAAGCGGATGTCGCCGACGACGGTCTTGAACTCGTTCGCGTGCATGTCGGTCGCCAGTGCGGCCTGGTCGATCTTCCCGACGCGCGCCAGCGACTGCTCCACCACCTGCATCTGCGCATAGGCGAAGGGCTGCAGGTAGTTGCCCAGCGGATCGACCTGCTCGGCCACGGCGCGGGCACGGTACTTCTCCTGGAAGGCGGCGACGCCGGGGAAGTTCATGGTGGGTTCGGGCGAATAGACGTCCCAGTTCACCAGGTTGTTCAGGATCGGCCCCATCTGCGCCTGCACCGCGGCGATCTGCGGACCGATCATGCCGCCTCCGAGGATCGGCGCGGTCACCTTCAACTCGCTGATGGCGCGCAGCAGCCCGTTCGAGTCCGGCGGGTAGGAGGCGAAGAAGACCACGTCGGGGCGCGTCGCCGCGATGGCACGCACGGTCGGCGCGAAATCCACCGTGGTCGGCGGGTAGGAGCGGTCATAGACGATGCGCAGTCCGCGCTGCCGGCCGAGATGCCGCACGCTTTCCGCCGCCTTCTGCGCGAACTCGTTGTCCACGGCCAGGATCGAGAGGGTGCGCGGCGGCGTCGGCAGGCTGAAGGCGACCTCGAGGAAGCCCTTGCCGTAGGTGCCCTTGATGTCGTCGCCGGCGACGTTCATCGAGAAGTAGCGGTCGTATTTGAAGGCCTCGTTCACGCCGGCGCCGAAGAGCGACACATAGCACATGCGCCGCTGCATGATCACCGGCATGGAGGGCGCGATCATCACCGTCGCATAGGGGCTGGTGACGATGTCGACCTTGTCGACATCGATCAGCTTCGTATAGAGCGCCGGCACCGTGCCCGGATTGGTCTGGTCGTCGTAGAAAACCAGTTCGACCGGCCGGCCGAGGATGCCGCCCCGCGCATTCACGTCCTCCTGCCAGATCTTGTGCGCGAGCAGGGAGGATCGCCCGTTTGCCGCCAGCCCGCCGGAGAGCGACATCGCGTAGCCGATGCGGATCGGGTTCGCGCCCTGGCCCATCGCGGCCGGGGAGACGAAGGCACCGCTGGCCAGCACGAGGCGGCCGAGATCGCGGCGGGTGATGCGGGTCATTCTTGTGTCCTCCCAGGAAGCCGTGTGGTGCGGGCCGCTATTCCGCGGCCTTCGTGATCTGTGATGGATCGGCGCCGACCCGCCCGCCGGTCTCCCCCGCGGCGCGGCGGCTGAGGCGGAAATCGTAGCGGATGGCCGGGATGTCGGTGCGCGGCGCGCCGGGCACGCCCATCGCCGGCGTCACGACCAGGGATTGGGAGACGCCGAAGACGGTATCGCTGTCGATGTTCGGATCGTCAGAGAGGTAGAGCGCGGTGATCAATTCCCGGTAGCCCGGCGCGGCGACGAGAAGATGGATATGCGCCGGCCGCATGCCGTGCCGGCCCTGGTTCTTCACCAGCGGCCCCACGGGCCCGTCCATCGGGATGGAATAGCCGATCGGCTTGACGGTGCGCATGTGGAAGCGCCCCTCCGCGTCCGCGCGGAAGCGCCCGCGGTGGTCCATGACGGACGCATCCGCCGCCTGCAGGTCATAGAGGCCGAGGCCGCTGGTCTGCCAGATGTCGATCTCCGCGCCCGGCACCGGCATGCCGGAGGCGTCCAGCACCTGGCCGAAGAGGATCACCTCCTCCCCGGTCTTCTCGTGCACGGCGATGCTTTCGCCGGGGGCGAATTCGGGCGCTTTCTCACGGAAGAAGGGACCGAGCAGGCTGGTCTCGGTCGCCGCCTCCTCCCGCCCCGTGGCGTCGTGCATCACATTGACCAGGCGCGACAGGCCGAGCACGTCGGAGAGCAGGATGAACTCCTGCCGGTGCGGCGTGCAGGCCTGGCCGACGGCGGTGAGGAAGGCGATGCCCTGCAGCCATTCCTCGGGCTTCAGTTCCACCTCCCGCGCGAAGGCGTGCAGGTGGCGGACGGCGGCATCCATGACCTGGCGCAGGCGCGGGTCGGGCGTGGTCGCCATCTGGGCGATCACCTCGGCAGTGATGCCCTCGCGGTCGAGGTCCTGCATCGGTCGTCTGCTCCCCCGGGCTCGCGGCCCGTTCATGGCACCATGCCGGTGCGGCGCGGTTCCGGTCAATCGGCCTGTTGCGGTTGGCGGTGCGCGAAGTTGGTGCGGTTCAGCTTCAGCCGGTGGTCGAGGTAGCGCAGCGGCTCGTACTTCGCCGGCATGCCGGGCCCGATGCAGCTCGGCACCACCCGGATCACCGCGTCGTTGTCGGGGCCGTAGAAGAAGGGGATGGCGTAGCGCGGCTCCTTCCCCTGGTGCACCACGCGGTGCGGCGTCGGTGCGAAGCGGTCGTTGGAATAGCGGCCCAGCATCTCCGCCGTGTTGACCACGAAGGTGCCGGGAATGGCGGGCGGGCGCAGCCACTCGCCCTCCTTCGTCCGCACCTCCAGCCCCGGCAGCTTCGACTGCGCCAGGTAGGTGGTGAAGTTGGTGTCGATATGCGGGGCGAAGCCGAACTGGTCCTCCGCCCGCTCGGGCTGCGGGTCGTAGCGGATCAGCCGCAGCGTGCAGGATGGGTCGCGGAAATCGGCGTCGAAGTGGTCGGTCGGC
>JAIYAI010000182.1 GCA_027489135.1 Acetobacteraceae bacterium | reverse complement strand
GCTCACCTTCGACGCCGGCTTCGTCATCGCCAACATCTGGAACGCCGAGATCGTCAGCCACACCGGCACCACCTACACGATCCGCAACGCTGCCTGGAACGGCGGCGTCGCGGCCGGCGCCAGCGTCTCCTTCGGCTTCACCGCGGGGCAGGTCACCGATCCCACCCCCGACGTCTTCCTGCTGAACGGCGTCGCGGTCAGCGATCTGCCGACGCTCTCCGTGGCCGATGCCGTGGTGACGGAGGGCGATGCGGGCACGACGCGGCTGAGTTTCGTGGTCACCCTCTCCGCCGCCAGTTCGACTCCCGTGACGGTGGACTTCGCCACCGCCGACGGCACGGCGCTGGCAGGCAGCGACTACGCGGCGCGCGCGGGCAGCCTGACCTTCGCGGTCGGCGAGACGCGGAAGGTGGTGCGCATCGACGTCGCCGGCGACAGCCTGGCCGAGGCGGACGAGACCCTGCGTCTGCTGCTCTCCGGCGCGTCCGGGGCAACCATCCTGGACGGCACGGCGCAGGGTCGCATCCGCGACGACGACCGGGTGCCCGCGCTCTCCGTCGCCGACATCAAGGTGACCGAGGGCGACACCGGCAGCCGCGCCGCGGTCTTCACGGTGCGGCTGTCCGAGGCCGCGACGGGCCCGGTCTCGCTCGCCTGGGCCACGCAGGCCGGCACGGCGACGGCGGGGGTGGACTTCACCGCGGCCAGCGGGCGGCTCGACTTCGCGGCGGGCGAGACGGAGAAGACCGTCAGCGTCGCGGTGCTCGGCGACCGCGTCAGGGAAAAGGCGGAGAGCTTCTCCCTGGTGCTGTCGGACGCGACCGGTGCGACCATCGGCGACGGCCTGGCCGTCGCCACCATCCGCGACAACGATGCGCCGCCCACGGTGTCCGTCGCCGATATCGCGGTGACCGAGGGCGATGCCGGCAGCACCGCCGCGGTCTTCACGCTCCGCCTGTCCAGGACCTGGGACCAGGCGGTCTCGGTCGGCTATGCCACGCAGGACGGCACCGCGCTGGCCGGCCAGGACTATGCCGCGAAGACCGGCAGCATCACCTTCGCCGCCGGGGAGACCGTGAAGACGGTCACGGTCCAGGTGACTGGCGACACCACGGCGGAGCCCGATGAGGCCTTCAGCCTGCTGCTCAACAGCCCCGCCGGGCTGACGATCGGGGATGGCGCCGCGGTCGCCACCATCGCCGACGACGACGGCACGGCAGCGGGCTTCCTCTCCACCCGCGGCAACCAGATCGTCGATGCCGATGGCGATGTGGTGCGCATCACCGGCATCAACTGGTTCGGCATGGAGAGCAGCACCTACACGCCGCACGGCATGTGGGCGCGCAACTGGTCTTCCATGATGGACCAGATGGCCGAGCTTGGCTTCAACACCATCCGCCTGCCCTTCTCGCTGGAGGCGCTGCAGCCGGGCAAGGTGCCGAACGGCATCGACTTCGCCCAGAACCCGGACCTGGTCGGGCTCACCGCGATCCAGATCCTCGACAGGATCGTCGCCCATGCCGGCGAGATCGGCCTGCGCATCATCCTCGACAACCATCGCATCGCGAGCGGCGGCGGGCCGAACGACAATGGCCTCTGGGTCGATGCCGGCTATACCGAGGCGCAGTGGATCGACACCTGGACGATGCTGGCCGCGCGCTACGCGGGCAACCCGGTGGTGATCGGCGCCGACCTCGCCAACGAGCCGCACAGCGCGACCTGGGGTGGCGGCGGCGCGACCGACTGGACCGCCGCGGCGGAGCGCGCGGGCAATGCCATCCACGGCGTGAACGACGACTGGCTGATCTTCGTCGAGGGCGTCGGCAGCTATGCTGGCGATCCCTACTGGTGGGGCGGCAACCTGCAGGGCGTGGCCTTCGACCCGGTGGTGCTGAACACGCCGAACAAGCTGGTCTATTCGCCGCACGACTACGGCAACTCGATCTACGCCCAGTCCTGGTTCTCGGCGCCGGATTTCCCGAACAACCTGCCCGCCAAGTTCGAGGACATGTGGGGCTACGTCTACCGCGAGGGCATCGCGCCGGTGATGGTGGGCGAGTTCGGCAGCAAGCTGCAGGACCCGAAGGACCTGCCCTGGCTGCAGAAGCTGCTGGCCTACATGGACGGCGACTTCGACGCGAACGGCACGCGCGACATCGCCGCGACGGATGAGGGGATCAGCTGGACCTGGTGGTCCTGGAACCCGAATTCCGGCGATACCGGCGGCATCCTGAACAACGACTGGACCACGCCGATCCAGGCGAAGCTCGACCTGCTGACGCCGCAGCTTTCCGACCTGTGGGGGCCGTGAGCCTCAGCCGACGCGCGGCAACTCCTTCTCGACGATCGCCGCCAGCACGCCGCCGCCGTAGGGGATGGCGGCGTCGTTGAAGTCGTAGCGCGGGTTGTGCACCTCGCAGCCCCCGGCCTCGCCGGTGCCGTTGCCGACCAGCAGATAGGCGCCGGGACATTCCTGCAGCATGTAGGAAAAATCCTCGGAGCCCATCACCGCGGGCCAGCCACGCTCGACATGCGCCTCGCCGACCAGCTCCGCCGCGGCGTCGCCGATGCGGCGCGCCTCGGCCTCCGAATTGATGACGGGGACGGTGATCTCGCGGAAATCGAGCTCGGCCGTCGCGCCGAAGCCTGCGGCGGTCGCCTGCGCCAGGGCGCGCATGCGGTCCTCGACCAGCTTCATCGTCTCGACCGCGAAGGCGCGCACGGTGCCGCGCAGCGTCACGCGTTCCGGGATGACGTTGTACGCGGTGCCGGCGGTGAAGCCCGTCACGCTCAGCACCGCCGTCTCCTGCGGGCGGACGTTGCGGGCGACCACGCTCTGCAGCGCGCTGACCAGGGCCGCGCCGCAGACCACGGGATCGACCGTGCTCTCGGGCCGCGCGCCATGCCCGCCCTTGCCGTGGATGTGGATGTCGAAGAAGGCGGCACCCGCCATCATCGGCCCCGCGCGCAGCGCGTAGCGGCCAACCGGCAGGCCGGGGCGGTTGTGCAGCCCATACACGGCATCGCAGGGGAAGCGGGTGAACAGCCCGTCCGCCACCATCGCCCGCGCGCCGCCCTGGCCTTCCTCCGCGGGCTGGAAGATGAAGTGGACGGTGCCGTCGAAGCGCTTCGTCTCCGCCAGGTACTTCGCCGCGGCGAGCAGCATCGTCGTGTGCCCGTCATGGCCGCAGCCATGCATCTTGCCGGGGATGGTGGAGGCATGCGGGAAGTCGTTGTCCTCCGGCATGTCGAGCGCATCCATGTCGGCGCGCAGGCCGACGCGCCGCCCGTTGCCGTTGCGCAGCACGCCGACGAGGCCGGTGCGGCCGACGTTGCGGTGTACCTCGATCCCCCAGCCCGCGAGCAGGCTGGCGACCAGTTCGCTGGTGCGCGTCTCCTCGAAGCCGGTCTCGGGATGCGCGTGGATGTCGCGGCGGAGCGCGGTGAACTCGGGCAGCCAGGCGCGGATATGCTCGACGGGTGAGGTCACTTCGGTCTCCTGGGTCAGGGACGATCCGCGGCGGCGCGGGCGGCGGCGATCGCCGCCATCAGCACCGCCTGGTCGCCGATCTGGTTGGCCAGCAGCAGGACGAGGCGGGCATCGAGGCGGCGCGATTCCTCGGCCGGCAGGGCGCGATGCGCCTCCATCAGCGCCTCGTAGAAGGCGTCCGGGTCGGGGATGCGCGGGGCGGTGTGCAGGGTCATGCGGCCAGTCCCAGAGCCCGGCGATGCGCGGCGGCGATGGCGGCTTGTGTCGCGGTGCCGGCACGGAAGCGGGCGGCGATGTGCTGGTCCGGCCGCAGCAGCACGGCATCGCCCGGGCGCATCCCGTAGCGCGCGGCGGCGAGGCCGCTGTGGTCCTGCAGCGCATCCGGGGCCAGGCGCAGCGTGGCGATGCCGGGCGCCTCCACCTGCGCCGTATCCGCCAGCAGGGTGAAGCCGCCATCGGCGCCGATGCGCTCCAGCAGCCAGCCCGCACGCCCCGCCGCGTCGATCACCGGCGCATCCGCCGCAGGCGCCCCGGCCGGCAGCCCGCCATCCCAGGCGCCGGCATCGGGGGAGGAGAGGGGGCTGTCGCGCAGCAGCGCCGGCCGCGAGAGCCGCCCGCTGTTCACCAGCGGCCGCGCGAAGGCGTAGCTTGCAGACAAATCCATCACCGCATCCCGATAGGCCCGCGCCGCGTCATTCTTCGGCGTGATGAAATCCGTGCTGCGGGTGGAATTCATGATGTTCTCGTCCGCCGCCGGGATGCGCTCGGCATCGTAGCTGTCGAGCAGCGCATCCGGCGCGCGGCCTTCCAGCACGGCGGCCAGCTTCCAGCAGAGGTTGTCGGCATCCTGCACGCCGCCATTGCCGCCGCGCGCGCCGAAGGGGCTGACCTGGTGCGCGGAATCGCCGAGGAAGAAGACGCGGCCGTGCCGGAACGTCTCGATGCGGCGGCAGCGGAAGGTGTAGACGCTGACCCATTCCAGGCTGAAGGGCATGTCGGGTCCCAGCATCTGCCGCACCCGCGCCTCCACGCGTGCGGGGTCCTTCTCGGCCTCCGGGTCGGCATCCCAGCCCAGCTGGAAATCGATGCGCCAGACATCGTCCGGCTGCTTGTGCAGCAGCACGCTCTGACCCGGGTGGAAGGGCGGGTCGAACCAGAAGCGCCGCTCCGCCGGGAAGGGCGCGTGCATCACGACATCGGCGATGAGGAAGCGATCGCGGAAGACCTGGCCCAGGAAGGGCAGGGCCATCGCCTCGCGGATCGTGCTGCGCGCGCCGTCGGCGGCGAGCACCCATTGGGCGTCCAGCGCGTAGCGGCCCTGCGCCGTTTCCACCGTCAGGGTCGCGCCATCGGCGCGCGGCGCGACGCCGGTGATGCGGTGCTTCCAGCGCAGGTCCACGAGGCCGGTCGCGGCGCAGGCCTCCACCAGCCATTCCTCGGCGTAGTACTGCTGCAGGTTCACGAAGGCGGGGTAGGCGTGGCCTTCCTCCGGCAGCAGGTCGAAGGCGTAGGCCTCCCGGTCCTGGTGATAGACGCGGCCGGTGTTCCAGGTGACGCCCTTTGCCAGGAACTTCGCCCCCAGCCCGAGCCGCCCGTAGATCTCCAGCGTGCGCTTGGCGAAGCAGATGGCGCGGGAGCCGTGGGAGACGGTGTCGTCCTCGTACAGCAGCACGCTCCGCACGCCGCGCCGCGCGAGGTCGAGCGCCGCGGTCAACCCGACGAGGCCGCCGCCGGCGATGACCACCGCGGCCTCCTCCCGCCCGGAGGCGGGCGGCGGCGGGGCGGCGTAGCGCGGGTTGACGTAGGTGCTGGGCATGGGCGGTGGTCAGCCAAGGGCCGGGGGCGGGGGCGCGTCAAGCGGTCCGCGGCGGGTTTCGTGCGGAATCAGGGGGCTATGCGTCGGAGCGGGCAAATTCGGGGGCGCTTCGGCGTGATCCGGGGCAGGGGCTGGGGAGGAAGCGGGGCGGGCCATGGCGCGGTCTCCGGTCAGGCCCGCGACAGGGCCTGATCCGGATCGGAAATGCAAGGAAAATCTTCCTTTCCCAAGGTGCCAGCCACCAGGACGCCAAGGCGCCAAGACGCACCGCCACCCTTGGCGCCTTCGCGCCTTGGCGGTTGAATCCCCCCGGCACACCGGAGCACCCCCATGCGCAAAGGCTACAAGGCCCTCCTCGCCGAGGCCGAGGCGGTCATCCAGACCGTCCCCGTCACCGAGGCCCTCGCCCTGCACGGCGATCCCGGCACCGTCTTCGTCGACCTCCGCGACCCGCGCGAGATCCAGCGGGAGGGGAAGATCCCCGGCGCCTTTTCCTGCCCCCGCGGCATGCTGGAATTCTGGGTCGACCCGGAAAGCCCCTACGCCAAGCCGGTCTTCCAGGAGGAGAAGCGCTTCGTCTTCTACTGCGCCTCCGCCTGGCGCTCCGCCCTGGCGACGCGGACGGTGCAGGAGATGGGTCTCGGGAACGTCGCCCATCTCGGCGGCGGCTTCACGGCGTGGAAGGCCGCCGGCGGCGAAGTCGAGACGGTCGAGAAGAAGTAGGCCCCGCCCGGCGCCCGCGCCTCACGCCGCCGCCCGCGTCTCCGTGGGCTGCGGCCGCGGGATCGCCGCCGCCGTGATCAGCGCATCGGCCATCTCCCGCACGCTCGCATGGCGCGCGCAGACCAGCCGCTCGTCGATGTTGCGGCGCAGGCGGGCGATCCGCCGCGTCACCGGCGCGCCGGAGAGCAGGTAGGCCCAGGGCGACCCCTCCTCCGCCACCTGCCGCGCGATCCGCTCCGCCAGCGCCGGCCCCGTCCCCGCGGGTGCGGCGTCACCCAGGCGTCGCCGGCGGAACACCACCGAAGTCCCGGCCGCCTCCGCCGGGATCAGGGGCGCGAAGCCGCACTGCCAGGCCAGCAGCGCCAGCGTC
>JAIYAI010000186.1 GCA_027489135.1 Acetobacteraceae bacterium | reverse complement strand
CAGGCGGGCGATCGGATCGGCGCGCACCATGCGCCTCGCGCTGAGCTACGCCCGCGCCTTCGGTTCCATGATCATCCAGCACCCCGAGGAACCGAGCCTCGCCGCCGGCGGCGCGGCCACTGAGGGCGAACTCGCCACCCGCTTGGGCCTGCCCGGCATCCCGCCGCTGGCCGAGACCATGATGGTCAGCCGCGACATCGCCCTCGCCCGCATCACCGGCGGGCATGTCCACTTCGCCCATGTCCGCACCGCCGCCGCGCTCGACCTGATCCGCGCCGCCAAGGCCGAAGGCGTCCGCGTCACCTGCGACACCGCCCCCCCCTATTTCGACCTCAACGAGACCGCCATCGGCGACTGGCGCACCTATGCCAAGCTCTCGCCGCCGCTGCGGCCGGAGGCGGACCGCGAGGCGGTGGTCGCGGCGCTCAGGGACGGCACCATCGACGCTATCGCCTCCGACCACCAGCCACGGGATGCGGACGACAAGCGCCTGCCCTTCGTCCAGGCCGAGGCCGGGGGCGCGGGCCTCGCCACGCTGCTGGCGGTGACGCTCGCCCGCGTGCATGCGGGCGACCTCCCCATGCTGCAGGCGCTCGATCTGCTGACCGCCCGCCCCGCCGCGCTGTTCGGCCTGCCCGTGGGCCGCCTGGCGGAGGGCGCGCCCGCCGACCTCGTGCTCTTCGACCCCGACCGCGCCTGGCAGGTGAAGGCGGGGCAGTTGCCCGGCAAGGCGCAGAACTCCCCCTTCGACGGCCGCCCCGTCGAGGGCCGCGTCCTCGGCACCTGGAAGGCCGGGCGGAGGGTCTTCGGATGACCGACCAGCGCCCCCTCCCCCGCCGGCGGGGGAGGGTTGGGGTGGGGGTGGCCCGGCCGCCAGGGCACACCCCTCACCCCCACACCCCTGCCCCCGGCACCCCATGACCGCCCTCCTCTCTCTCGCCCTCGGCTACCTGCTCGGCTCCGTGCCCTGGGGCCTCGTGCTGACCCGCGCCGCCGGGCTGCAGGACATCCGCCAGATCGGTTCGGGCAGCATCGGCGCCACCAACGTGCTGCGCACCGGCAGCAAGACACTGGCGGCGGCCACGCTGGCGCTCGACCTGCTGAAGGGCGTCGCGGCGCTGCTGATCGCCAAGGCGCTATGGGGCGAGACGGCAGGGCTCTGGGCCGGCTTCGGCGCCATGCTGGGGCACGCCTTCCCGGTCTGGCTCGGCTTCAAGGGCGGCAAGGGGGTGGCGACGGGCGGCGGCGTGCTGCTGGCCGCGGCCTGGTGGCTCGGTCTCGGCGCCGCGCTCGCCTGGGCGGCGACGGCGGCCATCACCCGCATCTCCTCGGCCAGCGCGCTGGCGGCCTGTGCGGCCGCCCCGGTCATCGCCGCCATCGCCGGCCGCTGGGATCTGGCGCTGTTCTCGGCCGGCCTCGCCGTGCTGGTCGCCTGGCGGCACAAGGACAACATCCGCCGGCTTCTGGCGGGGACCGAGCCGCGTTTCGGCCGTGGTGGCGAGACGCGGCTCGGCTGAGACGGCCGCTCAGCCGTCGATGCCAAGGCCGAGGGCGACGCGCCCCGTCAGCTCCAGCTGCGGCAGTTCCGCCAGCGGGTGGAAGCGGGCGCCCTGCACGTCGCGGAAGGCGCGCTCCAGCGGCGTCTGCCGGGTGAAGGCGAGGCCGCCGACCACCTCCATCGCCCGCTCCACCGTCTCGATCGCCGCCTCGCCGGTCAGGGTGCGGGCAGTCGCCATGCGGCTGGTGCGATCCGGCCCGGGCTGCTCCTTCTCCGCGATGGCGATCATGCGTTCCCATGCGATCTCGGCCCTGGTGAAGGCGTTCTCCAGCCTGCCGACGGCGATGTGCAGGGTCGCCGCGCTGCCCTTGCCGGACCCCTCCTTGCCGCGCGCGAGCCGCAGCGCCTCCGCCCGCGCCCCTTCGGCGACGCCGACATAGGCGGAATACACGATGGGGAAGGCGACACCGTAGACGGTGTGGAAGATCCCCCAGGTGCCGGGCTTGCGTCGTGCGGAGATGCCGGCATCCGGGATGAAGACGCCGTCCATCTCGATATCGTGCGACCCGGTCCCGCGCATGCCCATGCCCCGCCAGGTCTCCTGCAGCCGCATGCCATCCGCCTTGAAGGGCGCGGCGAAGTGCAGCACGGTCGGACCCTGGTCGGGATCGTCGTGGATGGCGCTGCACATCAGCAGGTCGCCCATCGGGCTGCCGCTGGCGAAGCCCTTGCGGGCATGGATGCGGTAGCCGCCCTCCACCTTCTCGGCCCGCCCGGAGCCGGGCAGCCAGTCCGACGCGCCGCTGGAGATCAGGATCAGGTCCTCGGCGACGATGCGCTTGAGCAGCCCCTCGACCGGCGCGCCCTCGTGCCGCCAGCGCCACACCGGCAGGGCGACGAGATGCGTATGCATGGCGAAGGCGAGCGCGGTCGCGCTGCAATGCGTCGCCAGCCTGCGGATCGCGCCGCAGATGTCGCGGTAGGACGCGTCGCCCCCGCCGAACTCGGCGGGGACAAGGGCCTTGAAGAAGCCGGCCTCGCGCAGCGCGCGGAAACCTTCCTCGACGAAGCTGTCCTCGGCGTCGTGGCGCGCCGCGTGGCGGGCGATGTCCTGCCCGATGCGGTCGGCGAGGCCGACCCAGTCGGTCGTGGTGCCGGCAGCGGCCGGCTGCGTGATCATGGTGTCAGGCATGGCCTTCTCCCTCGGTTTGTCGTTGTCGACGCGCCGACGGTGCGATGCGCGGGCCTGTCGTCTCAAGGACAGAAAATGGACTTGAATTGCCGCCCGTGACGGGGCGACTCTCTCGTCATGGCGGGTTACGGACAATTCTGCCCCGTGGCGAAGACCTGCGAGCTCTTCGCCGAGCGATGGACCCCACTGATCCTGCGCGAACTCTGCTGCGGACCGGCGCCGTTCAACGGGCTCAAGCGCCGCCTGCCACTGATGTCGAAGACGCTGCTGGCGCAGCGGCTGCGGGAGCTGGAGGAGCGCGGCGTCGTCACCACGACCGCCAAGCCCGGCGGCGTGGGCCAGCTCTACGCGCTGACGCCGGCGGGGGAGGAGTTCCGGCCGATCATCGAGGCGCTGAGCCTCTGGGGCCAACGCCACACCCAGAGCATCCTGCGGCCGGAGGAGTTCGATCCGCACTTCCTGCTGCAGAGCGTGCGCGGCCAGATCCCGCGCTCCGCCTGCCCGGCACGGCGCTTCGTCATCTGCTTCGAGTTCAGCGGCATCGCCGGATCGAAGGTCGCGGGCCGGCGCTGGTGGTTCGTGATCGAGCACCCCGAGGTCGAGATCTGCATGAAATCACCGGGCTATCCGGACGACGTCGTCATCAGCGCCGATCTCGAGACCTTCGGCCGCGTCTGGATGGGCTATCTCGGGTTGGACGACGACCAGGCCCGGCGGCAGATCGCCTTCGCCGGCGCGGCGGATGCCGTCGAGCGGGCGAAGTCGCTCATGGGGCTCTACGACCGCCCGCGCGAGCGACGCTTCATCTTCGGCCCGCCGGAGATGGTGGACGCGATGCGGGCCTGATCCTCCATTTCGCTTGACCCGGAAACGCAACGAACGGCATCTCGGGGCCATGCAGCCCGCCGAGACCCTCGCCCGCCTCCGCCTCGCCCGTACCGAGGGTATCGGCCCCCTCACCTTCCGCCGCCTGCTGCAGCGCCATGGCTCGGCCCGCGCCGCGCTGGCCGCGCTGCCCGCCCATGCGGCGCAGCGCGGCGCCCCCTTCCGACCCGTGGAGGCGGAGGCCGCGCAGCGCGAGATCGACGCGCTGGACCGGATGGGCGCCCGCCTGCTGCACCTCGGCACGCCGGGCTACCCTGCGCTGCTCGCCCTCTCCGACGACGCGCCCCCCGTCCTCGCCCTGCTGGGCGACCCGGCGGCGCTGGCCCTGCCCGCCGTCGCCGTGGTCGGTGCTCGCAACGCCTCCGCCGCGGGGCGGCGCATGGCGGAGGAGTTGTCCGAAGCCCTGGCCGCCGCCGGCCACGCGATCGTGTCCGGCCTCGCCCGCGGCATCGATGCCGCCGCCCATATGGGCGCCCTCCGCCAGGGCCGCACCCTGGCTGCCGTCGCCGGCGGCCTCGACCAGCCCTACCCGCCGGAGCATGCCGCGCTGCAGGCCCGCATCGCCGCCGAGGGCGGCGCCGTGCTGGCGGAGGCGCCGTTCGGCACTGCCCCCCTCGCCCGGCATTTCCCGCGCCGCAACCGCATCGTCGCCGGCCTCTCCCTCGGCGTGGTGGTGGTGGAGGCGGCGCCGCGCTCCGGCAGCCTCATTACGGCGCGGCTGGCCCTGGAGATGGGGCGGGAATTGTTCGCCGTGCCCGGCAGCCCGCTCGACCCGCGCTGCCGCGGCGGCAACGACCTGATCCGCCAGGGTGCGCATCTGGTCGAGACGGCCGAGGACGTGCTGGAGCACCTGCCCGAGGCGCCCCGCGACGCACCCCTCTTCACCCGTGCTGCCGCGCCGGACTCCGGCCCCGCAGCGACCGCAGCGGTTGCGCCGGCTCCGGGAGAGGCGGGCGAAGTCTTTGAATTGCTGGGCAACACACCCGTCACGGTTGACGATCTCTCGCGGCGCTGCCACCTCTCCGCGTCCGCCGTGCAGGCGATCCTCCTGGATCTCGAGCTCGCCGGCCGGGTGGAGATGCTGCCCGGACAGCGCGTCGTGCTGGCTGCCGGGGCCTGAGCGGAACCTCTCGCTGGCGGATGACCGAAACGATTGCCACGGCCCGGCCTTGACGCCGGGACCGGGACGAAACGAAT
>JAIYAI010000640.1 GCA_027489135.1 Acetobacteraceae bacterium | reverse complement strand
CGCCGGCCTGCTCGCCGCGCCCGCCACGCTCCGTGCGCAGTCCGCGCCCTGGCCGACGCGCGGGGCCATCCGCCTCGTCGCGCAGTTCCCCGCGGGTGGCCTGGTGGACACCATCACCCGCCTGCTCGCGCCACCGCTCGGCGCCGCGCTGAACCAGACCGTGGTGGTCGAGAACCGGGCCGGCGCCGGCGGGGTCATCGGCACCGATTTCGTCGCGAAGGCCGCGCCCGATGGCTACACGCTGCTGGTCAGCCATTCGGCCGTGCATGTCTTCGGCGCGGCGACCATGCCCTCCCTGCCCTTCGACCCGGTCGGGGACTTCACCCATCTCGCGCTGCTGGCCGAGGCGCCGAACCTGCTGCTGGTCCGCGCGAATTCGCCCTTCCGGACGCTCGACGACTACCTCGCCGCGGGGCGGCGCCAGCCCGTGCGCTACGGCTCCTCCGGCATCGGCACGGGGTCGCACCTGCTCGGCGCGATGCTATCGGCCGAGGGGCGCGCGCCGCAGATGGACCACGTGCCCTATCGCGGCAGCGCGCCGGCCATGCAGGACCTGCTGGCGAACCAGATCGAGAGCGTGGTCGACCCCATCACCACCCATGTGCAGCAGCTGCGCGACGGGGCGCTCCGCGCGCTTGCCGTCTCCGCCCCGCAGCGGCTGGCCGCCTTCCCGGACATCCCGACCTTCGCCGAGCTCGGCTTTCCCGGGCTGACCGTGACCTCCTGGCTCGGCCTGTCGGGCCCGAAGGGCCTGCCGGCCCCGATCGCGGAGCGGCTGATCGGGCTGGTGCCAGGCCTGCTCGCGCGGCCCGAATTGCTGGCCCGGCTGACCGATCTGCAGACCCTGCCACGCGCCCCGGTGCCGACGGGCGACGCCTTCGTGGCGCTCATCCGCGAGCAGGCGGCGACCTGGAGCGCGGTGGCCAAGCGGTTCAACATCGTCGTCTCCTGAGGCAGGCGGCATGGCGGTTGCTACGCCGCCCGGCTGAACGGCACCGATGGCGGCGTGCCCGCCCGGCCCTGGCCTGATCTGGCCACGGCTTGGGCAGGGCGTCGCCCGGGCCGACCAGCACCGGAGCAGACCACCGCCATGCAGCGCCGCACCCTTCTCGCCGCCACCGCCGGGCTTCTCGCCGCGCCGGGCCTTCTCCGCGCCCAGGGCAGCGGCGCCTGGCCCAGCCGCCAGGCCGTGCGCATCGTCGTGCCCTTCCCGCCCGCGGGCTTCTCCGACTTCGTCAGCCGCATCCTCACGGCGCCGATCGGCGCCACCATCGGCGGCAACGTGGTGGTCGAGAACCGGCCCGGCGCCGGCGGGACGGTCGGCGCCGACAATGTCGCGAAGTCCCCGGCCGACGGCTATTCCTTCATCGTCAGCCATGTCTCGCCGCACGGCACCGCGCCCGGGGTCTATCCGCAGCTGCCCTACGACCCGGTGACCGACTTCACGCACTGCGCCTTCGTCTGCGACACCCCGACGGCGGTGATGGTGCGCAAGGACAGCCCCTTCCAGACCTTCGAGGACTGGATGGCCGCGGCCAAGGGGCGGGGCGTGCGCGTCGGCACCTCCGGCATCGGCTCGATCGGCCACCTGCAGTCCGAACTGCTGTCCCGCCGCGCCGGCCTCTCGAAGCTGGAGCACGTGCCCTATCGCGGCACGGCGCCGGCCGTGCAGGACCTGCTGGGCGGCACGATCGAGAGCATCTTCGAGCCCGTCGCGGGGCTGATCCCGCAGCTCACGGGTAGCGGCCAGACCATGCGCATGCTGGTGCTTTCGGGCCGCGCGCCGCTGGCCGCCCTGCCGGATGTCCCGCTGCTCGGGGCGAAGGGCTATGAGGAGGTGGTGGCGACCGCCTGGATGGGCTTCTCCGGCCCGAAAGGCCTGCCGCCCGAGATCGCCAGGCGGATGACGGAAGCGACCGTCGCGGCCGTCGCCCGGCCGGAGATCCAGGCGCGCATGGGCGAACTCGCCGTCTTCCCCGCGCCGCAGCCGCTGACCGGCGAGCCCTATGCCGCCTTCATCCGCGACTTCTCCGCCAAATGGACCGCTGTCGCCAAGGCCGCGAACATCGTGGCCAGCTGAGACCCCGGCGGGCAGCGGTCCGGGGTAATTCCATGAGAAAAGGAAAACTCAACTAAAAGTTGAATTTCACAATCTCGCCACATATGCTCGGGGGCAAGGGTTCGCACCGGGCGGGCCCGCCAGGATACAGCCTGCATGACCGGCCTACCCCCGGGCTCCGATCGTCCCGGCCACCACCCTGCGGCGGCCTGCGGGCTCTTCGCAGTGGCTGATCTCGATCCGCTCGACCGCGCGGCCTTCGATCTCGCCGTTGGCGAGGAGATCGAGCAGGCCGGGCCCGAGGCCGATATGGTAACGCTGATGGACCGGGCCATGGTGCGGCTGCAGCGCTGGAAGGCCCGGCGCCCCGAGGCCGCCCTGATGGCGCAGATCGACCGTGTCCGGGTGCTGGCCGCCCTTGGTGCCAGCGCTTCCCGTCGGCATCCGGACAGGCGGCTTGTCGCAGCCTGCGAGCAGCTGCTGACGGGCACGCCGGGCCAT
>JAIYAI010000320.1 GCA_027489135.1 Acetobacteraceae bacterium | reverse complement strand
CCTCCGGCAGGTACTGGCCGGCGGGGGTCGCAGCACCTTCCATCACCCGCTCGACGATCGCCTGGCGGTCGATGGCAAGCGAGAGCGCCCGGCGCACGCGCACATCCATCAGCGGGTTGCGCGGGATCGGCTTGCCGTCGTTGTCGGTGACGAAGGGCGAGGCATCGGTGCGCATCTGGTCGAGGCCGAGGAAGATGATGCGCAGGCCCGGCGTCTCGGAGAGCGTCACCCGCTGGTCGCGGCGCAGCTTCGTCAGGTCGGAGGTCGGGACCTGGTCGATGAACTCGACATCGCCGGCCAGCAGGGCCGCGGTGCGCGCCGCGTCGTTGGTGATCATGCGGTAGTTGACGCGGGCGAAGGCGGGCCGCTCGCCCCAGTAGGCGTCGTTGCGCTCGAACTCGATGCGCTCGCCGTTGCGGTGCGTGACGACGCGGAAGGGGCCGGTGCCGACGGCCAGGCGCCCGCTGTTGAAATCCTCGGTCGCGCCGCCGTCATGGGTCTGGCGGTCGAGGATGCGGACGTTCGAGAGATCCATCGGCATCAGCGGATAGGGAACGGCCGTGCGGAAGCGGATGGTCAGCGGATCGACGATCTCCACCGACTGGATCGGCCGGGTGTAGATCGCGAAGGAGGAGGGGCTGTTCGGCACGTTGGGCACGCGCGCGAAGGTGAAGGCCACATCCTCGGCGGTGAACTCCTGCCCGTTGTGGAAGCGCACCCCGGGGCGAAGCTTGAACTCCCACAGCGTCGGCTCGATCGCCCGCCATTCGGTGGCGAGCCCCGGCACGAGGCGGCTCTCGGCATCGGTATTGACCAGCTTGTCGAACACCATGTCGGCGACGGCGTTGTTCGGTGACAGTTGATGGTAATGCGGGTCGAGCGAGGTGACCGGCGCACCAACCGCCATGGTCAGGTTCTGCGCCGAAGCGCCGAAGCCCGCCGTGGAAATTGCCAGGATGATGCCCGCTGCGGTGCGCGCCCTGTCCATGCCAGCCCCCGGATGACTCGCGGCATGGCCGCGCATTTCTGTTGTTCGCCGGGACAGGTCAGCACGCCCGGGCGTCTTGGTGCGCCCATCTAGCAGGGCAGGCATGCGTCCGCCAGGGACCGGACGTGGCCGAATCCGGTCGCTATTCCTCGGTTTCCGCCGGCGCCACGGGCAGGATCGAGGTCTCCTTCACGGTCGCAATCGCGAGAAGGGTTTCGATCCGCTGCACCCCGGGTTCGGTGCGGATCTCCTCGTTGAGGAAGGCGTCGAGCGCGGCGGTCGCCGGGAGGCGGAGCTTCAGCAGGTAGGTCCAGGCGCCGGTAACGGCGTGGCATTCCAGCACCTCCTCCCGCTTGCGCATGGCGCGGCGGAAGGCGGCGTCCTCCCGCCCTGGGGCGACCTGGACGAGGAGATGCACGAGGACGGGGCAACCAACGGCGGCAGGGTCGAGATCGGCGCGCCAGCCGCGGATGGTGCCTCGTTCTTCGAGGCGCTTCACCCGCTCAGCCGTGGCGGAGACCGAGAGGCCCGCGACCTTGGCCAGTTCGGCGAGGCCCGCGCTGCCGTCGAGTTGCAGTGCGACGACGATGTTCCGGTCGATCTCGTCCATCGCCGTAGTCTATCCGGCGGCGGCGCGCGACAGCAAGCGAAAGCGCCTGCGGCCTGCCCCGCCGCGCGGGTCAGACGTAGTGCTCGGCCAGGGGGCGGAAGCCGTTGAAGCCCTGGCTCGCATAGGTGGTGACATAGGCGCCGGTGGCCAGCATGGTCACGCGGTCCCCGGCCTCCAGCGCCAGCGGCAGGCGGTAGTTGGACTTCTCGTAGAGCGTGTCCGTGCTGTCGCAGGTCGGGCCCGCGATGGTGACCGGCCCCTCGGCGCCGCCGTCATGCCCGGTGGCGAAGGCGTACTTGATCGCCTCGCCCTCGGTCTCGGCCAGACCGCCGAAGCGCCCGATGTCGAGATAGACCCAGCGCACCGGATCGTCCTTCGCCTTGTGGGAGACCAACACGACCTCGGCGCTGACGACGCCGGCATCGCCGACGATGAAGCGGCCAGGCTCGACCACGATCTCGGGCAGGGCATTGCCGAAATGCTCCGCCATGGCGCCCATGATGGCATCGGCGAAGGCGTCGATCTCCGGCACCTCGGCGCGGTAGCGCACGGGGTAGCCGCCGCCGAGATTGACCATGCGCAGCTTCACGCCCGCCTCGGCGAGGTCGGTGAACAGCATCGCCACGCGGGCGATCGCGGCCTCATAGGCCGCGGTCTTGGTCTGCTGGCTGCCGACATGGAAGGAGATGCCGAAGGCGTCGAGGCCGAGATCGCCGGCCAGCAGCATCAGATCCTTCGCCATCTCGACCTCGCAGCCGAACTTCCGGCTGAGCGGCCATTCGGCCCCCTCATTCGGCACCAGGATGCGGCAATAGACCTTCGCACCGGGGGCGGAGCGGGCAAGCTTGCGCAGTTCACCCTCGGAGTCGAACGCGAACATGCGCACGCCGGCCCGGTAGGCCGCGGCGATGTCGCGCTCCTTCTTGATGGTGTTGCCGTAGCTGATCGCGGCCGGATCGGCACCGGCGGCGAGGCAGGCCTCGACCTCCTCGAACGACGCCGCGTCGAAGAAGGCGCCAAGGCCGACGAGCCGATCGAGGATCGGCGCGGCCGGGTTCGCCTTCACGGCGTAGTAGATGCGCGCGAGCGGCATCGCCGCCTGCAGCCGGCGGAAATTGGCCTCGACCCGGTCGAGGTCGAGAACGAGGCACGGCGTCGCCGGAGCGACGTCGTGCAGGAACTGCGCGACCTTTGGGGTCATCGCACCCTCCTTCACACAGCGAAGGACCGCCCCTGTACCGGGCGGCGGCCCCAAGTTGACGAAACGGTCGAACGAACCAGCGACCAAGACGGCCGTCGGGATTGCTCCCGCCGGGGTGCCAGAACGCTTGACGTCGTTGCGTAAACCTTGCGCCAGCGGGTCCTTGGATAGGTGGCGCCTTGGTGGAGGGGCGCCGGAACCGTGGGCCTGGGGCCAGAGGCACGTGCGTACTGCGTCTGGCGCGGCGTATAGGCCCCACGTCCCCGGCTGCAAAGGGAATTCGGGGCTGGGACTCCGATTTTTTCCCGAAACCGGCTCACAGGGCCGGAATCTCCCCCCGAAGCCGTGAAAAGGCCGGGTTGATCCGCCTGCCGAATCGCCCTGCGGCCGCGAATCCAACGGCGGCCGACCTACCCCACCTGCACGCGCGCCGTGGCTCGCGCCACGCGGCCGCGCTCGTCGGTCCAGGTGAACTCCAGGTCGCTGGTCCGCTCCATGCGGAGGAAGAAGACGTGGTAGGGGTTCGCCGCGGTGCCATTGCCGAGATCGGCGGCGAAGACCGTCTCGCCGCCCATCCGCACGACCAGGCGGGTCAGCATATCGCGCGGCGCGGCACCCTCCTGCCGACCGCGGATGCCACTCTCCATCGGGTGCTCGATCAGGGTGCGGATCTCGATCACCTCTCCCGGCTTCGCGCTGCGGGGGATGCGGATGCGGGGCTGGGCCAAGGGGACCAAGGCTGGGGTCGTGGTCATCGCGCTCAGCCCAGGCAGCCGCCGGTGGCGACGCGGGTCTCCGCCGCGGCGCGCCGGATCCGGCCATCGTTCAGCACGGCCAGGGCCACCACGCGCTGGTCCTCGGCGAGGCGGATGCGGGTCTGCACCTCGGCCCGGCCCAGCGCGGGCGAGAGGTGAAAGACCGCGACGCCGGGCGTCGGGTTGCGCGTGGCGAAGACGTGGATGGCGACGACATGGTCCGCCGCCGTCATCGGGCTCTCCACCGCCACGGTCAGCGGCACCTGGCCGCCATTCTCCGCCTGGGCCGGCAGGCGGAGCGCGATGCCTGCCTCCTCCACCGGCCGTCCGGCGATGACGCCCTGCATCGCGGCCTCCAGCCCCGGCGCCTCCTGCGCCCAGGCGATGCCCGCCGGCAGCGCGACGAGGCCCAGCAGCAGCCCGCGACGGCGTGCGCCGGCCATCAGGCGAACATGTCCCGGGTGATGGCGGCGTACCAGGCATCGGCGTAGCGGGCTTCCAGCGCCCGCTGCTGCGGCAGGTCGCCGCGCGGGGAGACGCCGCCGGAATTCGGCACCTCGACGAAGCTGTTGTTCGGCCCAGGCCGGAACACGCCGACGATGGAGATGCCGTAGTCCTCGCCCACATGGCTGTAGCAGGTGTTGAAGTAGACGGCTTCCGGCGCCGCCTGGCCGCGCAGCGCGGCGATGGCGCTGGCGACCGCCTGCTTCGCGGTGCTGTTGGCGATGTAGCCCGACTTCGGCATGGGCGCGCCGTTGTTGGCATCGCCGACGATGTGGATGTCCGGCGCCGTAACCGATGCAAAGGTCTGGGTGTTCACCCGCGCCCAGCCATTGGCCTCGGCTAGGCCGTTGCCGGTGACGATCGCGGCCGCGGACTGCGGCGGGATGACGTTGGCGACGTCCACCTTGTGCTTCACGCCGAACTCGCTCTCCAGCACCATCTCGCGGGGATCGACGCGCACCACCTTGCCGTCGCGGTTGCCCGGCACCCATTCGATCATCTCGCCGTAGAGCGCCTTCCAGCCGTCCTGGAAAAGCCCTTGCTTGCTGAAGGCCTGCTTGGCGTCGAGCGCCAGGATCTTCGACCGCGGCTTGTGACGCTTGAGGTAGGCCGCGACCATGCTGATCCGCTCATAGGGACCGGGCGGGCAGCGGAAGGGGTTGTCGGGGATGGCGAAGCCGACCGTGCCGCCATCCGGCATCGCCTCCAACTGCCGGCGCAGCAGCAGGGTCTGGCTGCCGTCGCCGGGCACCCAGGCATGCGGCATGCGCTGGGACGCGGCCTCGTCATACCCCTCCAGCGCGCCCCAGCGGATGGCGATGCCGGGGGAGAGGATCAGCTTGTCATAGGGCAGGGTCTGGCCGCCGCGCAGGCGCACGCGCTTGCCCGGCGCGTCGATCGCCTCCGCCCAGTCATGCACCACCGTCACGCCGCGGGCGCGCAGGCCATCGTAGGAATGCGTGATGTCGCCGATCTGCTTGAAGCCGCCCAGAAGAAGGTTCCCGTAGGGGCAGGTGACGAAGCGGGTCAGCGGCTCGACCAGCGTGACCTGGATATCGGGGTAGGTGACGCGGGCGAAGCGCGCGGCCGAGGCGCCGCCAAAGCCGCCGCCGATGACCAGCAGGCGGGCCGCGGCGGGCTGGGCACGCAGCGCGGCCGGTGCGGCGAGGACGGAGGCGGCGGCGAGCGCGGCGCGGCGGGTCAGCAGGGTCATGGTCCCGTCCTCAGCGCTGGGCCGCGAAATGCGCCGCGACGGCGGCGATCTCGGCATCGGTGTAGCCGCGGGCGATCCGGCCCATGATGGTCGCGGGGCGCTCATTGGCGCGGAAGGCCTTCATCAGCGCCTCGGTCTCCGCCGCGGGCCGACCCGTCAGCGCCGGAACGGGGGCCTGGCCGGCGCCGTTCGGGCCATGGCAGCCAAGGCAGCCCTGCGCCGCCAACGGGGCCTGCGCCTGCGCCGGCAGCGCAAGCAGAAGCGGCGCTGCAAAAGCGAGCAACTTCAAAGCCATGTGCGTTTCCCCGGACAAATCCACGTCCCCGGTCCGGGGCGCATCGGCCGGGATTTAGGTACGCCGCCACCCTGTCGCAACGGATTTCCACACGATCCCGTGCGTTCCACGCAGCGGGTACGCTATTTCGCCAGCCCGAACACCGGCCGCAGGTGCAGCCCCACCCAGTTGCCCAGCAGCGCCGGTCCGATCCAGGCCCAGCCATGCAGGCTGCCCGATGCGATCCCCGAGAAATACGCGCTGACATTGCAGCCGAAGGCGAGCATCGCCCCCACCCCCAGCAGCAGCCCCCCGACAACCGAAGCCGCGGCCGGCCCCGCGCCGATCCGCCAGTCCGGCGCGAAACGCCCCGCCAGGGCGGCGGCAAGCAGCGCGCCCGCGACCAGGCCGAGATCCATCACCGTCATGCGGTCCGCGGCGAGCGGGCGCAGCAGCGCCTCGGCCCGGGTCGGGTCCTCCCAGTAGGGCCAGAAGACCGGGTCGTCCCAGCCAAAGCCGTCCACCGCCAGCGATCCCCAGAGCGGAAAGGCCGCGGTGATGCCCCAGGGCCGGCCGGCCAGGGCCAGGGTCGCCAGGTTCAGCAGCGCCAGCGCCAGCGCGCCCCACAGCAGCGGCCAGGGTCCGCGCAGCAGGGACCAGGGGCCGGGCGGCAGGATCGGCTCCACCGCCCCGTGCCGCCGCCGTTCCCACATGGCCGAGCCCCACCAGACAAGCGCGAAGGCGGCCAGCGCCAGCGCCATGGCGGGGATCAGGCCCAGGCTTTGCGGCAGCGAGACCGGCGCCAGGGCCGGCCAGCCCGTCCAAAGCTCGGCCTGCCAGGCCGCGAGCGTCGCGCCGACGACGAAGAACAGCAGCGTCAGCAGGTTCCGAACCCCGCCCCCGCCCACGGCGTAGAGCGTGCCCGAGGCACAGCCGCCGCCCAACTGCATCCCCATCCCGAAGACGAAGGCCCCGACCACCACCCCGACGCCGAGCGGAAAGACGAAGCCCCGCGCCGGCAAGCCGAAGAGATCCCCCGCATGGATCGCCGGCTGCATCAGCAGCACCGCGACGCCAAGCATCAGCATCTGCGCCCGCAGCCCCGCCCCCCGCCCATGGCCGAGCAACGCCCGGAAGGCCGCGGTGAAGCCGAAGCTCGCATGATAGAGGCTGAGGCCGAGCGCCGCGCCGAGCAGCCAGAGCGCGCCCATCCGCCAGCCCTGCGCATCGCCCAGCCAGAGCGCGCCGCCGGCCAGCAGCGCGAGCGCCACGAGCGTCGCCATGCGCTGGCCGAACCCCGATTCCGTTCCCGACATGGCGCCCCGTCTATCCGGGGCGGCGGCTCACTCCAAGGTGATCCGTGCTTCCGCGATGACCGGCTTCCAGAAGGCGATCTCGTCGCGCATGCGCCGGGCCAGGTCCTCCGGCGTCCCACCCAGCGCCCGGGAGCCAAGCGCGGCCAGCAGCGCCCGTGTCGCCGGCGTGCCCAGGAAGGCGTTCGTCGCCGCGTTCAGCCGCTGCACCACGCCGGACGGCAGCCCCGTGGGGCCGAGCACGGCAGTCCAACCCACCGCCTCGAACCCGGGCAGGCCCTGACTGGCGATCGACTCGGCGCCCGGCACCGCCTCCAGCCGCTCCTTCGCCGCGACGCCGAGCACGCGGACCGTCCCGGCCTGGATATGCGCCTGGTAGGAGGGGACGAGATCGACCGCCATCTCGACCGCGCCGCTGAGCAGCCCGTTGGTCGCCGTCGGGCCGCCGCGGAAGGGCACGATGGTGATGTCGATGCCGGCCCGGCGCTGCAGCAGTTCCGCCGCGAGATGCCCGAGCGAGCCGGTCGCCGGCACGCCGCAATTGATCTTGCCCGGATTGGCCTTCGCATAGGCCACCATCTCCCGGAAGCCCGCATAGGGGGCGTCGCGCCGGGCGACCAGGATCACCGGCAGGTCGGCCAGCAGCGCGACGGGGGTCAGCCCGGCCAGCGGATCGTAGGGCATGGCCTTGAACAGCAGCGTGTTGGTCGAGATCGGGCCATTCGTCGTGACGAGAAGGGTCTGCCCGTCCGGCTCGGCCCGGACGACCGCGTTGGTGCCGACATTGCCGTTGGCGCCGCCCCGGTTGTCGATGACGAAGGGCTGGCCGAACTGCGCCGCCCAGTGCTGCGCCAGCGGCCGCCCCAACACGTCGGCCGAGCCGCCAGGCGGGAAGGGCACGATGGCGGCGACGGGGCGCGCGGGCCAGGCAGCCGTCGATGGGGATTGAGCCTGGGCAGGCAGGGTGGCGCCGAGGGCGAGGACGCCCAGGCCGCGGCGGGTGAAGCGGTGCATGGCGGTTTCCCTCAATCGGCGAAGTAGAGGCGCATCGGCGTCTCGCCGGTGATGCGCCGGCGGAGCGCCGCATCCGGCACCCAGTCCTCCAGCGCGGCGAGGGTGTCGGCATAGGTCACGCGGCCCTCGAAATTGGCGAAGGGCCAGTCGCTGCCCCAGACCAGACGCTCCCCGCCGGCGACCGCGACCAGCGCCCGGGCATGGGTGCGCGCGGCTTCGGGGGACTTCGCGCGGAAGCCGCCCGAGAGCTTCACCCAGGTCCGTCCGCGCTCGATCGCGGCGAGCAGCGCCTTGAAGCCGGGGCAGTTCACGCCGAGGGCGGGGTCGGGGTGGCCCATATGGTCGATGACCAGCTTCACCCCCGCCTCCTCCACCGCCGCGATGATGTCGGGCAGCATCGGGCTGAGCACGAGGGTGTGGACGTGCCAGTCGAGGTCGCGCAGGCGGCGCAGCAGCAGGCGGTATTCCGCCGAACGCAGATCGGGCGGGTTGGGCACGCGGTTGAAGAAGAGACGGATGCCGACGACACCGTCGGCCTTCATCCGCTCCAGCGTGTAGAGGTCGGTCTCGGGGCGGATGAAGACGGTGCCGCGCAGGCGCCTATGGGCGCGGAGGCAGCGGATGACATAGTCGTTGTAGTCGCCGTGCAGGCTGGCGGCGGCGACGACGCCGAAGCCGATGCCGTGGCGGTCCATGAGGGGGAGGAACTGGTCGGCGCCGGCATCCTCGGGCGGGTGGTGCCAGGCCCAGTCGGTGAGGGGCTGGTCGCGGCGGTAGAGGTGGAAATGGGCGTCCACCATGGGGGCGGAGGTGGGCGGCGGCGGCGCCGTCGGGTCGGGCATGGGCGTCCTCCGCCGGTCCTGTTGCCGGGCCGGTCGGAGGGAAGCGTATCAGGCGGGGCGGTGGTGGCGAGGTGGAAAGCGCACTGTCAGCCACCGCGCCCGCCTGGAAGCGGGAGCGATATGGCAGCAATGGACGGGGAGCGGACCTAAGGGGGATCACGCCCAGTACTATGGAACCCGCTACGGAAGCGCCTCGAATCAGTGGACAAGCTGGCCGATAGGCCGCATCGTGGTGTTCATTTTTCGTTCATGGCCATGGCTGAGCAGACTGCAATCGAGTGGACCGACGCGACGTGGAACCCCGTCACAGGCTGCGACAAAATCAGCCCCGGGTGCCTGCGCTGCTATGCTGAGCGGTTTTCCGAGCGGTTCCGTGGCGTGCCGGGGCATCCTTTCGAACAGGGCTTCGACCTGCGCTTGCGACCGGAGCGCCTGCTCCAACCGCTTAAATGGAAGTCCCCTCGGCGTATCTTCGTGAACTCGATGAGCGACCTGTTCCACAAGGGCGTTCCCGACGATTTCGTGGGGCGCGTCTTTGACGTCATGGAGCAGGCGCGCCACCACGTTTTCCAAGTGCTGACCAAGCGTAGCTCCCGCATGGCCGCGTTTACGCGCCGGCGCTATGGGGCCGCCACCCCGCCTCCGAACGTCTGGCTGGGGGTCAGCGTCGAGGATGCATTGCGTAGGGGGCGTATTGCCCACCTCAGGCGTGCGGCGGCCGCAGTGCGTTTCCTGTCTGTCGAGCCGCTGATCGGCCCGATGGGCGAGATTGACCTAACGGACATCGATTGGGTCATCGTTGGGGGCGAGTCCGGCCCCGGCCACCGGCCCATGCTGCCTGAGTGGGTGGACGAGGTGCAGGAGCAGTGCTCCGAGCAGGGAGTGGCCTTCTTCTTCAAGCAGTGGGGCGGCATACGCCCCAAGGCGAACGGCCGGCTTTTCAAAGGCAGGGAGTGGAACGAATTCCCGGGGGAACGCGATGGAATCGCAGTCTGAAGGACAACCGAAACGAAAGAAGGACCCCTCGGTTGGCCTGAATCCGGAACTTTACGCTGGACGGGGGCAAACCTTCGCCAAGCACGTCCTCCTCAAACAGTACCTCACCGAACTGGCCTTCAAGGTCCTTCAGGCCAGGAACGCTCCCTCCGAGTTCTTGTACCTCGATGCGTTCTCCGGTCCATGGCAGGCCCACGGAGAGGCGTTCGAGGACACATCTTTCGCTATCGCCCTGCGGCTCCTCACCGAGGTACGAGAGACATTGGCGGCCAGCGGGCGCTTCCCGCGGATGAGGGCCATCTTCATCGAGGAGAAGAAGGCCTCCTACGAACGGCTCCGCCAGGAGATCAAGAAATTCCCTCGCATCAACGTCGAGGCGTTCCATGGGCGATTCGAGGATGTCGTCCCGCAAGTCGCCGGCATCCTTAACCGCGACACTTTCCTGTTCGGGTTCCTAGACCCAATCGGTTGGAAGGGTATCGCCCTACGCCGCATCGCCCCGCTCCTGCGGCATCGCCCCGGCGAGGTCTTGGTCAACGTGATGGCCAACAGCCTCGTGCGGCATGCCACGTTCGAGGGCGTCCAAGAGAGCGTAGACGAGTTCTTCGGGGACAGTGAATGGCGCGCGGAGTTGGCCGAGGCTCAGACTCGGCTAGGCTCACGCGAGGCAGCGATAATCGAACTGTACCTGCGCCGCCTGAAAGCGGTCGGCGGCTTCACCTACGTAGGCTCGACGCGTATCCGAAACCCCGACAAGGACCGCACATACTTCTACCTCGCCTATGGCACGCGCCATCACGCCGGCATGGAAGTGTTCCGGCGCAGCGAGAAGCGTTGCATCGAGGTCCAAGAGCGGGTCGCTTTGGACTCGTTCCGAGCCAAGCAGGAACGCGATTTCGGAATGGCCGACCTGTTCAAGGGTCAGCCCGACGCGGGTCTCGACGCGTTCAAGCAGTGGCGCGACGCGGCCCGCGCGGAGGCCAGGGCGCAGTTTGAGGAGTGGTTGTCGGTCGGCAACGCACGACGCGCCGACCACCTTCGGGCCGAACTGATGCAGCACCCACACACAGACGCTACGCTCGTCAACGGCTGGGTCCGGGAGGCCGAAAAGGCAGGCCGCATGACTCGTTCGGGTGAGACTGACTCAGCAAGGATGTGGCACCCAATCGCAGCCGTTACGCGCGACTAGCACGAGACTCGGAGCCAAAGTGGCCACTCTGCGGAGTTTATATCCCTAGCGTCGGATCTTGACCGCTGGTCCTCGAAGGGCCGCTTAGGGGCGACGGCAGCCATGCCCGCCATTTCTGAACACCGCTCCCGACCGCAACGCGCCCGATCGCGCCCCTCCTCAGTTCTTCCCGATGATCCCCTTGTTCAACGGGCTCGACGGATCCGCCGCATACTGCCGCGGCATCCGCCCCGCCAGGAACGCCAGCCGCCCCGCCTCCACCGCCGCCTTCATCGCCCGCGCCATGATCTCGGGCCGCTGCGCATGGGCGATGGCGCTGTTCATCAGCACCGCGTCGCAGCCGAGTTCCATGGCCAGCGCGGCATCCGACGCCGTCCCCACCCCCGCATCGACCAGCACGGGCACCGTCGCGTTCTCGATGATCGCCCGGATCATCACCGGGTTCTGGATGCCGAGGCCCGAGCCGATCGGCGCGCCGAGCGGCATCACCGCCACCGCGCCCATCTCCTCCAGGCGCTTCGCCGCGATGGGATCGTCCGAGCAATAGACCATCACCTCGAACCCGTCCTTCAGCAACGCCTCCAGCGCCTCGAAGGTCGCGCGCATGTCGGGGTACAGGAAGGGCGGCGGGCCCAGCACCTCCAGCTTCACCAGGTTCCAGCCCCCGGCTTCACGGGCCAGCCGCAGCGTGCGCACCGCATCCTGCGCGGTGAAGCAGCCGGCGGTGTTGGGCAGGTAGGTGTAGCGCTTGGGGTCGACGAAATCCTGCAGCATCGGCGCCTTGGGGTCGCCGAGGTTCACGCGCCGCACCGCGACCGTGACGATCTCGGCGCCGGAGGCGTCGATGGCGCGGCCCGTCTCCTCCAGGTCCTTGTAGCGGCCCGTGCCGACGATCAGGCGGGAGCGGAAGCGGCGGCCCGCGACCTCCCAGCTGTCGTCCTGTGTGGTGGGCACGGCGGTCGGGGTGCCGTCCATGGGGCTGTCCTCCGCGGGGCCGGGGCCTGCCTCAGCCGCCGCCGATGAAGTGCACGATCTCCAGCGCGTCGCCGTCCTGGAGATGGGTGGTGGCATAGGTGGAGCGGGGGACGATCTCCAGGTTCCGCTCCACCGCGACCTTGCGCAGGTCGAGGCCGATCGCCCCAAGCAGGTCGGCGACCGTGGAGGTCGCCGGCACCGCGCGGGTGTCGCCGTTGACGGTGATGCGAAGCGTGGCCGCGGTCTCCCCCATGGGGCGGAATGTGGAGGGCCGCGCGGCGCCCGGCAAGGCGGGGGCGGGGCCGCCGGACCATGGGGACCCGGATTGCTTGCAGCCCCCTCCCCCCCGTGCTAGCGCCGCCCCCCTTTCGAACGCCCGAGGCCTTGCGCCCCCGTGACCACAGATCCGCCCCTGATCGCCGTCTTCAACGGCCCGAACATCAACATGCTCGGCACGCGCGAGCCGGAGAAATACGGCTCGACCACCATCGACGAGCTGGAGGCGCTCTGCGCCGAGACGGCCGAGGAGCTGGGCCTCGCCATCGACTTCCGCCAGACCAACGGCGAAGGCGAGCTGATCACCTGGGTGCAGGAATGCCGCGGCCGCGCCGCCGGCATCATCATCAACCCGGCGGGCTACACCACCACCTCCATCGGGCTGCTGGACGCGCTGATCGCGGTCGGGCTGCCGGTGATCGAGGTGCACATCACGAACATCCACCGGCGCGAGGAATTCCGCCACCACAGCTTCGTCTCCAAGGTCGCGACGGGCGTGATCGCGGGCCTCGGGGTGCGCGGCTACGCGATGGCGCTGCGCGCGATGGCCGAGATGCTGGAGACGGAGCGTTGAGCCTTTCCCCGACCCGCGCGGAGCGCCTGGCGTGAGCACCGATGGCGGCGTGCGCTTCGACCCGGAGGCGATCCGGGCGCTGGCGCAGATCCTGCGCGACACCGACCTGACCGAGATCGAGCTGGTCGAGAAGGACAGCCGCGTCCGCGTCGCGCGCACCGCGGCGCCGGTCAGCTACCAGGCCGCGCCCGTGCCTGCCCCGATGGCAGTCGCCGTGGCACCGGCCGCCGTGGCACCGGCGGCCGCCGCGGCAGCCCCGACAACGGCGTCCGGCGAGATCGACCCGAAGCATCCCGGCCTCGTCACCTCGCCCGTGGTCGGCGTGGCCTATCTGGCGCCGGAGCCGGGGGCGTCGCCCTTCATCGTGCTGGGGGCCAGGGTGGAGCAGGGCCAGACCCTGCTGCTGATCGAGGCGATGAAGACCTTCAACCAGATCCGCGCCCCGCGCGCCGGTACCGTCACCCGCATCCTGATCGAGAGCGGGACGCCGGTGGAATACGGCGAGCCCCTGGTCGTGGTGGAGTAGCCCCCTTTGGCGGGTCAGATTG